>JBJEKB010000019.1:0-5732 GCA_051878395.1 Muribaculaceae bacterium | reverse complement strand
AGCCCTGCCGGGGAGTGAATCTGTAATTTCCGGGCGATATTGCGCCTGTGGGTAATCACGGTGTGTATCGAGATAAACAATTTATCGGCTATCGCCTTGTTGGTGAGGCCCTTGACAACACACACCACAATCTCCTTTTCGCGCTGACTCAAGACGTTGGAGTCGTCGTCGCTGTCGTCATCGCTGTCTATTATCTCTTCGATGGTTCGGAAGATTGCATCGGGAGTGTCGTAGAGATTCACTACGGCATCGTATCTCGACGGCACATCGGGCATCAGCACACCGGTTGCAAGCGCCACGACGGACACACCGGGATGGTCGCTCTTGAACGCCTCCACATCAAACATCCCGTCGAGCATCGGATTCACCACCACCACTTCGGGTTCGTGGCTGTGCATATAGTTGAGCAATGTGTCTTTCGACGCAACCTCAACCGGGCGCACCATCCGGCTGGGCATCCGTTTCACCACCGCCGAGAGTCCGTTGCGCACAATCGTCGATTTGTCGGCGATAACCACAGTGAGCACTCCGCCGCTATTCATTGCCCAACCTCCTTTCGAGTGCCTCCACTGCAGGAACAAAGAGGTAATCCTCCACCTGGCAATGCGACGCGAGGTCCTGCTCGCAATTCACGATGTCGAAAAGCACTGCGTTGAGCAGGTAGCCGTCTCCGCCGGGATAATACTTTATGATAATGTTCTTGAGGTCGCGCAGTTTCACATCTATCTGGTTATGTTTCTCGGCGAACACCTTGATGCGATATCCGGGATGTCGCTCGCCGCGCAACAGGGCATCGACATAGGTGAACACCGACCTGTTTTCATACTCCATGTGGCGCCTCACCTCCTCCACATAGTTGTCGTAGAACTGCAAAATGAGCAACACTATATCCTTGTCGGCATTGAAATCTATCGCCTCGATGAGTTTGCGACGCAACATCGGCAGGCAGAAGTCGAGGAAATAGTTGTGAGCCGATTTCAGGTACTCCATGAGCGGTTTTATCGCAAGCGCGCTTCCGTTTTCGTCGTAACTGAATTCCCGCTCGCCTATAAAATTGGCGACTGCGAGGAATGTGTCGCAATCCACGCCTCCGGCGGCGCACACCTCCTCCACTGTCTTATCACCAAACCCGAGCGACAGCCCAAATCGGCTCATAACCATGAGCAGCGAGTGGTTGTCGCAAATCAAGTCGCTCATTTTGTCTCCGCGTCGATATTTGTTCTCGTTCATAACCATGTTTTTGTTGCAAAATTAGCAATATTTTCGTTTCTTGCGTATCACCATATTTAGGTATTTTGCACAACGGAATATGTTAAATAAACCTATTATTCCACAGCATTTTAGCCATTTCATCGACCAAAATCGCCAATCTGTCGATTATTTAAAAACCAAGACCTAAACTATTATTATATTTGTGTGTCTTAAAATACACATCAATTATTTATACACTCATGAACAAAGTAATCCTATTTTTGGCGACAATGGCAGTGAGTGCCATATCTGCCTCTCCCGGCAACTTGGTTAGCATAAGTTGTAAAAATGGGGATGTCAACTCATGGCAGATATCGCAAGTGAGGAGTTTTACGTTCCCCGAAGGCTCATGGCTTCGTGTCAACACTTTCTCAGGCAGCGATGCCACTCTGCCCATTAGCGATGTTTGCAAGATTACCTTCACCACCGACGATTCGGGCGTTGAAGCGGTTATCCCCACCACTCTCCGTCTCTCGATTGTTGGCGATTTCCTGTCGATTGAAGGTGTCAACGAGGTGTCGCAAGTGAATGTCTATTCGCTCGACGGCTCTCTTGTGGCTCAAGGCGTTTCTTCCGAACCGCTAAACATCGGTGCACTCTCATCGGGTGTCTATGTGATTAAAACTGATTGTGCAACCGCTAAATTCCTTAAACGATGAAACGAATTTTCCCTATCATATCGATTTGCGCCGCGGCTCTCTGCGCGGTGGCTGCCGACGGACTTTTCTTCTCGCTCGGTTCGTTGCACAAGGGTGCTCCAATCGAAAATATCGACAGTGTGAACATCTCCGACGACGGGACAAAGGCGGTTGTCGCCATTAAGGGCGGCACTTACGCTTCTATCGACCTCGCCGACATCGACAGCGCCTATTTTGCCGAGGCTGGCAAGGTGGTGTCGGTGGATTTCTCTGCCACAGGCGTGAAAGTGGTGAATCCCTACGCTTTCTCGGGTGTTGACATAACTGTCGATGGCTGCGATGTAATTGTCAATGCCTCTACCGACGACGAACTGGAATATCGTCTCTCCGGCGAATGTGCCGATGGTATGTTCAAACTCTACACCACCAAGAAATGCATCATTTCGCTCAATGGCGTTTCGCTCACCAACAACGATGGTCCCGCCATCAATATCCAAACCGGCAAGAAGACCACCGTGAACATCGTCGATGGCACCGTGAACTCGCTCTGCGACGGCAGCAAATACACCTCGGTAGATGGCGAGGACATGAAGGCGACTTTCTTCAGCGAGGGGCAGTTGATTTTCACCGGCGCGGGCACGCTCAATGTTGCCGGACTCAAGAAGCACGCTATCTGCAGCGACGACTATGTGGAGGTGCAGAGCGGTGTGCTGAACCTCAAGAATGTGGCTTCCGACGGCATCCACGCCAATGATTACGTGCTCATCTCGGGCGGTAAGCTCGACATTGCCACCAACGGCGACGGTATCGACGGCGACGCCGGCTACATCCAGCTCGATGGCGGCGATATCTCCATCAATGTTACTGCCGACACCGCCAAGGGTATCAAGTGCGACAGCATTATCACCATGAATGGCGGCAATATCGAAATCATCGCTTCGGGCAATGTGGTGGTTACCGACGGCGACCCATCCTACTGCACAGCGGTGAAGACCGACCAAGACCTCACCATCAACGGCGGTTCGCTCAAGGTGGTAAGCACCGGCGCGGCAGGCAAAGGCATCTCTATCGACGGCAACCTGGTCATCAACGGCGGCTCTATCGACATCTCCACTTCGGGAAATGGCGCTAAATACACCACTGCCACCGGCACTGCCGACTCATATTCAGCCACTTGCATCAAGGCCGACGGAAATATCACCATCATCGACGGCTCTATCACCTGCTCCAGCACCGGAACTGCCGGTAAGGGCATCTCGGCTGACGGCGCGATTGTTATCGGCGACGCCACCCACGCTCCGGTTATCAACGTGAAGACTTCGGGCGCGAAATTCCTCGTGTCGGGCAGCGGAAACAATGCCGATTATGCCAACCCCAAGTGTATCAAGGCTGAGGGGAACCTCACCGTAGAAAACGGCGTTCTCAACATCAAATCCACTGCCGATGGCGGCGAGGGACTCGAGAGCAAGAATATCCTCACGGTGAACGGTGGCACAATCGAGATTGAAACGGTGGACGACGGCATCAACGCTGCCAATGGCGTGGTGTTCAACGGTGGCAAGACCTACTGCTACGCCACAGGCAACGACGGCATCGACTCCAACGGATATTTCAAGTTCAACGGCGGACTCATCATTTCGTCGGGCAGCAACGCTCCCGAGGAGGGCTTCGACTGCGACAATAACAATTTCGCCATTACCGGCGGCACTCTCATCGGCACCGGTGGCGGAACAAGCACTCCCACAGCGGCATCGTGCACCCAACGTAGCGTAATCTACGGCGCACAGATTTCGGGAAAACTCATCCACGTAGCCGACGCTTCGGGCAACGCGGTTCTCACCTATCAGGTGCCGGCGCGCTATAGCGGCAACGTGGTGGCTCTGCTCAGTTGTAGCGGTCTTGCGGCTTCTACCACCTACACCATCTACACCGACGGAACATACACCGGCGGCGAGGAATTCCACGGCTACTACACAGGCGGAACATACACCGGTGGCACAGTGGCAACCACATTCACCACATCCTCGATGGTAACCACAATCGGCTCGACCGGTGGCGGTCCCGGCGGAGGTGGCGGCGGTCGTCCCCCGCGCCCATAAGACTAAAATAAAGGCTGGCATCGTTTGGTGTCAACCTTTATTTTTATCTATATGTCTCGCTTAGTTGCGCTTGCGGCGCGGCAGCGGGTCGTCGGCAAAACGCTCGGGGAAGTCGATGTGCTCGCGCTCGTGCGATAGCGCGGAGATTATCAGCAGCACGCCTGCGATGATAAACGGCACGCTGAGCCACTGCCCCATGTTCAGCGCCATCCCCTCCTCAAATTCCACTTGCACATTCTTGATAAATTCGATGAAGAATCGGGCGGTGAAGAGCCATGTGAGGAACACGCCGAAGATAAGTCCTTTGCGCTCCTGGCAGTTAAATTTCCAATACATAACCATGAGCACGGCAAAGAGCGCAAGATAGGCAAGCGCCTCGTAAATCTGCGTGGGGTGGCACGGAGTGGTGAAAATCGGGTCGGCGCCAGCCATCCAGTTGTGCAGATTGTCGATAAAGCGGAAGCCCCACGGCAATGTGGTGTCGTGGCCGTAAATCTCGTGGTTAAACAGGTTGCCGATGCGGATGAGCGCACCCACAAGGGCTACCGGCACCACCAGGCGGTCGAAAGTCCAAATCGGACTCTTCTTCGTTACATATTTCGAGTAGAGAAGTATCGCAATAATGATACCAATCGTTCCGCCGTGGCTTGCAAGTCCGCCCTCCCAAATCTTGATGATGTCGAGCGGATGTTGCGAATAATAGTCCCACTGGTAGAAGAACACATGCCCAAGGCGGGAGCCAACGATGGTGGCTATTGCCACATAGATGAGCAACTTGTCTATCCACTCCTGCCGCGCACCTTCGTGCTTGAACATCTTGTAGATGATATAGTAGCCTATCGAGAAACCGATGAGAAACATAAGGCTGTACCAGCGCACAGCGAAGAATCCAAGTTGGAACAGCACCGGGTTGGCTGTCCATGTGATAAAACCTGTCATAATTCCGGAATTAATTAAATTTACGGCAAAAGTAGTAATATTTCCCGTCATAACATAGCATTTGTGCCTCAAAATACCTAATTATTGCGATTGCGGCAGCCGATTTCCGGCAGTAACTTTGCAACACAAAAGAATTAGTCATAATTTACGTAACCATCAGGGAAGCCCGTGCCGATGCGAATCGCCCCGTGCTTCCTTTTTTGTGTGCCGTAGCGGCGGGGCGGGAGCTATCGAGAACACGTATTGAACGGAAATGGCTCGCTAACGCTCGTGCCGATGGTGATGATGACAATAGGCAAGGTATTCTCCAACCCCGGGAGGCGGTTGGCGCTGTGCGTAGCCCGGTATTGAGCCACGCGGGGGCGTGGCGATATGCCGGGAGCATCAAGGACACATATATAATTGCCACCCAGGAGGCGGTGGCAGCCGTCCGCTACCGATGACGGCACCCCGAAGCGGGTGCTCCTGCCCATAACGAACCGGGCACTTACGAAGTTGTGCCCGGATTAGTGCTACTAATAAAATGCGTGCCAAAGGTACGCCCCTGCAGCATAACGGTGCGCTGATAGCTTGTGTGGTGTAGGTGATGAAAATTGGGCTTGCCGGGTGCGGCGGCGCGTTGGCAAGGGGATTCAAGGTGCGTGTGCTCCGATGGCGGAGCTTGCGCTGCTGTGCAGCGCTGGGGGTGTTTCTTGGAGCGATCGGAGCACTCGGAGGGGCTCGCTGACGCTCGCACTCGGCTTGGTGTGTGCGCTGCGTAAGCAGCGCGGCTTATGGCTGCCATCTGCCTGCCCGGGGAGGTCCG
>JBJEKB010000018.1:0-5735 GCA_051878395.1 Muribaculaceae bacterium | reverse complement strand
CAAGGTGTATAACAATTATAAAGGCGACTATCTCAAACTCGCCAATGGCGAGGCTCAATTGGTGAAATGCAGCCATTTCGACACTCGTCTCATTACTCTCGATGACGGTTCGGTAACTGTCGATGCCGGAACCGCATTCTATGTGGTTATGTGCCTCGAAGGGAGCGCAATGATGAGAGACAATTTTGGTAACGAAGAAACACTTGTGCGCGGCGAGACTCTGCTCGTTCCGGCATCGGTTTCTACTCTCACATTCTCCGGAACAGGCAAAATCCTCACTGCAACTATGTAATGTCCAAGTTAAAACACTTATAAACAATGAAGTATATCCGCACAATATTTGCTTTCTTATTCTTATTTGCAACGATGGCATCAGCCTCGGGGCAGAATGTGGAGATTTCCACTCCGGGAACAACACTTCTCCTCACCGCACAGGAAGGTAGCAACCTCAAATTCTTGTATTTTGGAGAGAGGCTATCGAGTGCCGATGCCGCTGTGTTGCGAGAGGTTGAAACTCCGCAGCGTGATGCCTATCCTGCCTACGGACTCAATTGCCCGGCAGAGGCAGCGCTTGCTGTAAAACATTGCGATGGCAACATGACTCTCGACCTAAAGGTAACGAAGGTTTCGGAGGAGAAAAATCCCGATTTCACCATCACCAAAATCCTCCTCAAGGACAAAGCGTATCCGTTGAACGTGGCGGTCTGCTACAAGGCATACACCTCTGTCGATATGATTGAAACCTGGACTGAAATCACCAACGGTGAGAAAAAGAATGTTGTTCTCAACCGTTTCGCGTCGGGATACCTCCCGATTCGGCGCGGCGATGTGTGGCTCTCATCCCTCTATGGACAATGGGCAAACGAGAGCCGCTTATGCGAGGAGCCTCTCACTCCCGGAATGAAGGTTATCAAAAACAAGGATGGCGTGCGAAATTCTCACACAGCCCATTCCGAGGTGATGTTCTCGCTCGACGGCAAGGCTCGAGAGAACAGTGGCAGAGTAATCGGTGCCGCTTTGTGCTATAGCGGAAATTACCTCTTGCGCATCGACACCGATGAAAGCGATTTCCATCATTTCTTCGCAGGGATAAACGAGGACAATTCGGCTTACAATCTCAAGCCGGGCGAGACATTCTCAACTCCGCATCTTGCTCTTACCTATTCCAATGAGGGCGCAAGCGGTGTGAGCCGTAATTTCCACAAATGGGGGCGTAAATACATGCTTGCCCATGGCGAACGATTGCGCAAAATATTGCTTAATAGTTGGGAAGGCGTCTATTTCGACATTAAGGAGCCGGAGATGCATCGCATGATGGAAGATATTGCCTCGATGGGTGGCGAACTCTTTGTGATGGACGATGGCTGGTTTGGTGGCAAATATCCGCGTCTCAAAGACGACTCTTCTCTCGGCGACTGGGTTGTCGATTCCACGAAACTCCCCAATGGCATCGGTGGTCTCATCAAAAAGGCTAAGTCGATTGGTATCGATTTTGGTATCTGGTATGAGCCGGAGATGTCGAATACTGTGAGCGAACTTTTCGAGAAGCACCCCGAATGGGTGATAAAAGCCGCCAATCGCGATATCACCCTCGGACGCGGTGGAACACAGGTGGTCCTCGATTTGTCAAATCCCAAAGTGCAGGATTTCATTTTCAACCTTTTTGACGATGTAATGACGCAATTCCCCGAAATTGACTACATAAAATGGGATGCCAACATGTCGATTATGGACCATGGCTCAAGTTATCTCACTTCGGATAATCAAAGCCATCTTTATATCGAATATCATCGCGGGTTTGAGAATGTGTGCAAGCGGATACGCGCCAAATATCCCGAACTTACTATTCAGGCTTGTGCGAGCGGCGGCGGACGTGCAAATTATGGTGTTTTGCCCTATTTCGACGAGTTCTGGGTGAGCGACAACACCGATGCGTTGCAGCGTGTGTATATGCAGTGGGGAGCATCTTATTTCTTCCCGGCTATGGCGATGGCGTCGCACATCAGTGCCACTCCCAATCACACCACTTTCCGCAGCGTACCTCTGAAATATCGCATAGATGTGGCTATGAGTGCCCGCCTCGGAATGGAAATTCAGCCGCGCAATATGAGCGAAGAGGATAAGGCGCAATGCCGCAAGGCAATCGGCGAATACAAAGAGATACGCCCCATTGTGCAACTGGGCAATCTCTATCGCCTTCTCTCTCCATACGACAAAAAAGGTGCCGCATCGCTCATGTATGTCGATGACAGCAAGTCAAAGGCTGTTTTCTTCTGGTGGAAGACCGAACATTTCTACGGCATGACAATTCCGCGGATTGTGATGGCAGGTCTCGACCCGGCAAAGCGTTATCGACTGCACGAACTCGACCGCATCGACAATTCTCCTCTTCCTGTCGAAGGAAAAGTGTTTACCGGCGAATACCTTATGTCTTCCGGTATAGAATTGCCATACAACCACGACCTTGATTGGAATAATCGCACCGACTTGAGCAGTCGGGTGATACTCCTGGAAGCATTATAAATTTATGGTTATGAAAATGGGAGGAGTCTGTCTCAGATTCCTCCCATATTTGTCCCGATAAATCCCGTGGCGCGGGATTAGCCTATGGAATCAGGACTTTCTTGGTAGTGCCATTGGAGTATTATATTCCCACAAATAAATCTTTCCCTTTTGACACATCTACACCCTAAAAGTTAAATCCCCACCGGAAAAATCTATCCCAACACAGCAAAGCCGACCTCCTAATCGAAAAAAGTGTGTCTAACCACACTTTTTTCGATTAGCACTATGATACAGCGCAAATTATTATTTGAACGAACTTATTTCCTTGCAAGGAAACGGTATGATATATCGTTCTTGGTGAGGAGTGCCCGGTAACGCGGGATGAGAAAGGCATTACGACTATGGGAATTTTTGATTTTTTGTTGAAAGAGAACTCATTGGAGCTATAGCAAGCCACCAATAAAGCACAAAATTGTTGATGTCGAATGGAAGCATCCTAATATGGCCCGGCAAAAGACCATATTAGGATGCTTATTCTGTTGCTCAAAAAGTATATTGTTCTTGCGACGGATGTGCCTGTTAAAACTGATAGCCAAATCCGAAGCCTACTCTTATCCCTTTGCTACCTTCGGATGACTTAACCCCGGCTGTTATGTAAGGAGACACATAAAGGTTTGATACATGGAAATCAAAACCGCCTATTACTCGATTCTCGCTTCTGCGATATTCCGGGATGGTGGTATATCCTACCTTAATATCTATATGATTTGTGATTTTACAGCCTATTTTTGCTTCCCAACATGTGGTGTATTTATAACCTGAATCATACCAAGGTGCCAATGTGGCGTCGATAAGGAGTCTGTTGGCAACTACGGCATCACCGGCAATTTTTGCACCGGTATTGTAATATGAGCCATTGAATGTGCTCCCAAAGAAATACAAGCCTTTTAAATTAAGTGCCCCTAACGATGTTTTGTATCCTATTGAGCCTCGGACATATTGATATGCCAATTTCTCGGAATAAACGCTTACATTGAGTCTTGCTATGAAATGATTGTTTAATGTGTATTCGCCATAAACAAGACGTGTATTCTCTATTCCGACGGAAAATTGTGAATTATTGGAACCATAACAATCTTGTGCCTCCGAGTTTTTTAAGCCACAAATTAGAAGGATTGCTAAAAATGCTATTCTTAATGATTTTTTCATGATTTAATATATTTTATTTAATAAACGGGAAGAAAGAAACTCATAACCATAAACACTTAAATGCAGACCATCGCTGTAATATTGATAATTTATATGATCTCCATCCATGAAATTGTCAAATACATCAATATAGACGATGTTGGGATATGCCGACAGCGCATCTTTAACTCTTTGATTAAAGTTTGCAATGCGGTCGTTGACATCCTCGGGGTCTCCCTCAAATTTTCGAGGCAAAACCGAGATGAGATATATGTTGTTGTCCGACAGTTTGTTAATAGCCCCTAAATAGTCATTGATATAATTATCGATTTTATCGGGATAGAAATTATTTTCGTCATTTGTCCCTGTTAGGACAACAACATCTGTCCCTACAAATCTGCCTTCCAGCTCGCGGATATAAGAGATTCCACTTCCCGATTTCCCAAAATTGTAGGTCAATAGAGATGGGAAAGATTCGCTAAGCGACCATCGTGCTATAAGAGAGTCTCCTACAAAATTGTAGGCATGGTCTTTGTCTTTGTCGGGATAGTCATTACATCCAATCAATAGCAAAGACATAATAAATGTGATGATAAATTTATTCATTTGAATTATTGTTTATTGGTTAATTCTATTAAAGATTATACGTGTGTATATATTTGTTCCATTGATGTTGATATGTGAATTGTCATAAAACAATGTCGAATCTGATGCAAATGGTTCCAATTCAATATCATTATACACCTCGAAATTGTAATGATTAGCCAATTCGGTTACTTGAGAAATTACATTTTTATTCTCATCTTCAATAGTAATATCATTATACAGAGGAGTGAATACTATCCTCAAGTCTATGTTGTGGTGTGCACATATTTGAAGAAATTCGAGAAATTCGCTGTGTCGCTCTTCTGTGATGCTCTCGATATTCAAAGGCAATTTAGACGGAAAGCTCGGGGGAACAGGTTTGCCAATATATCCGTTTTCTCCTTTGATACCCGGTGATATGAAATGATATAATAAAATTCTAAACCATATCTTGTTTAGTTTGTAAGAAGTGATTTTCAGTAAATATTTGTCATACTTCCTGTTACTTGACATCTTTTCATCGATATCACTAATCCCTAAACTATAATATGGCACCAATAGATTATATCGACCCAATCCGGTGGATGAAAATGCTCCCGGTTGGACGCATAAAATCACCTTCTCCGGGACTTTCTGCTCGATAGCAGCCTTAAGCATTGTGAGAAAGAACGGGAATGCTTGACCATTGCCCCCTCCATTGAACGTTTTGACACCCAAGCTATCCTCCAAGATTTTGGTGTCGATACTATTTAATGCTACGCTTGAGCCTAACACAAGAATGTCGGCATCGTTATTTCTCAATACTTTCTCGATTGATTCATAATCCCCGGGCAACGTATTATTTCTCACATAGTGATCGAAAGCGAGCCCGATTAGAATGTCTATAACTGCGACAGTTAAAGCCATTATTGATATCCAGATAATAAAACGCTTCATTTCCTAAAATTGAAAATATATAAACTGTCCACCATTAAAATCAGCGCATAAGAATATAAGTATGATTAATATCCCGCTGTATAAACCGCTGACATAAATGTTTTTTGTTACTTTTGTACCGATGTTAAACTCGTTAGCCACTTCTCTACACATCAGTATAATTATCATTAGCAAAGGTAGCACTATCAAAGGCTTGCCGTCGCCATTGAATAACATGCCTGATGGATGTAGCATCTTTTGCCAAGCAATAAAGGCATCGTTAATATTGTTAGCTCTAAACAATACCCATCCAAATAACGTAAGAATAAAAGTTACTAAAACGCTAACCACAGTGGGAATTGACTTTTGAATATTTAATCGTTCCTTTATCTTCGTTTTAGCCTCCAAGAGCGATCGTAGAATACCATGGTAGGCACCCCACATGACAAATGTCCAATTTGCTCCGTGCCATAATCCGCTTATTAGGAAGGTTAATATTAAATTCCTATGGCGTTTTAGTTCCCCTTTGCGACTTCCACCCA
>JBJEKB010000017.1:0-1508 GCA_051878395.1 Muribaculaceae bacterium | reverse complement strand
ATAGTGCAAATGAAGATAACCAACAAGATGAAAGTGAACGCAAACGAAGGAATCATGAAACTGATTGACGAGAAGATGTAATCGTTCATAGTGGGGAAATACACCTTTAAATAGTTCATGCGACCCACCGGGCGGTCGTTGGGGAATAAGGTTTGAGTGTAGATGTGTCTAACACCCGAGGCGTCATAGCCTACAGATTGATACACTTTACCACCATTTCGGTTGGTAAGGCAAAACTCAAACGGAAGGTCAAGTCCATTGTTCTCAAATTCGGCTTTGAGGTATCTCTTGACTACAGCCGAGTCGGCTCGTTCCTCAATCGGACGATTGCTCGATTGGTTGATAATCTTGAGGATAACCTCATTGAGAAGCCCTTTTTGATAAAGGTACTGTCCTTTGAGCTCTTCCTGCATAGTTTGGTAACTGTCATTCATCACGCCCTCGTTGCCTCGGTTATTGTCGATTTGCAAATTGCGCGATTTATTTTCGGAAGAGATGGTGTAGTCGTATTTGTTGAAGTTTGCACCGGTGTCATAGACCGATGAGATGTTGGCTTGCGACAAATCCTGCTCGAGGAAGTGCTTGGTTTCGTCGCGTTCGAGAGTCGTGGACACGTTGTACAAGCTCCGTTTCACCACCTCGGAGAACTGCTCGTAGCGCATCCTAATCATGTTCTCCATGTACATAATCTGCACATACAGCAGCCCACCAAAGGTGAGAGCCATAATGATAGTGAGAAACCAGATTGTTGACTTTTTCATAAAAATTATACTAAAAACTATTTTATCTAACACTTCGACTGCGGTGAAAGTTCATTCCCGTGGGGAGTCGTTATGTTAATTGATATTGCAAAATTAACAAAATAATGTGAAATGCAAAAATTTTCCGCATTTAAATTTCAAAAAAGCCAACTTTTTATGATTTATGGTGCGATAAAATGGTTATTTCAACGAAAACGAGCGCCACAACTATGCTGTAGCGCTCGTAAAGATTATGAAAGATAGAAAGATTATTCTTCTTTTTGAGTTGCTTCGTAGGCTTTGAGCAATTTGTCTTGAACATCGCCCGGAACGAGTTCGTAGGAAGCAAACTTCATCGAGAATGATGAGCGTCCACCTGTGATAGAACTCAAAGCGGTTGAATAAGATGCCATTTCTTTAAGCGGAACTTTTGCGGAGATTTTCTCAAGACCTTTTTCGCTTTCCATACCCATGATGATGGCGCGGCGTCCTTGGAGGTCGCTCATCACATCACCCATCTTGTCGCTTGGAACAAGCACTTCGACATCATAAACAGGTTCGAGAATCTTCGGGTTGGCATTCTTGAAGGCCTCGCTGAAGGCGTTGCGACCTGCGAGACGGAACGAGATTTCGTTACTGTCAACCGGGTGCATTTTACCATCGTAGATGCACACTCTCACATCGCGTGCATAAGAACCTGTGAGCGGACCTTGCTCCATGCGGTCCATGAGACCTTTAACAATGGCGGGGATGAAGCGAGCATCGATA
>JBJEKB010000016.1:0-27577 GCA_051878395.1 Muribaculaceae bacterium | reverse complement strand
AGCAATAACACCACCAAGTATAGAGAGTCAAACATTCGATAATTTTGAATTGAAATTGATTGTTCCTGCGATTAGCAAAGAAGAGTACAAGTCTGCTAATTACTGGAGTTTATTTACAAATTACGCCGATGCGGAAATTATGATTACCGCTTTGGGATTAGAAAAGGACAACGCAAGCATTAAAAGTGGTGAAACCATCCAACTCACCGCTACCGCAACACCTGCCGATGCAACATTTGCCGATGTTTTCCTCTGGACATCAAGCAATGAGGGTGTAGCCACGGTGGATGGAAATGGCGTTGTTACCGCCATCACCGATGGCACGGCAACAATTACAGCGCAAACAGTCGATGGCAGCAACCTCACTGCCACTTGCGTGGTTTCGGTAGGTGCCGATGGTGTTGAGGGCGTTGACGCAGCCGCCGCACGCATCTATGCCGCCAACGGCAACATCGTCATCGCCGCCGGCGAGGATGGCGAAGCCGCCGTGTATGACTTCACCGGCCGCCTCATCAAGAGCGTAAATGTCGTAGCCGGCGACAATACCGCAGTGCCCGTAATGCCAGGCTGTTACATTGTAAGAACCGGGGCTACAACCCAATCCATAGTAGTGAAGTAACCGCTTCACCGAGGATGTATTCTCAGTGCCCTGCGCCCCGCGGTGCAGGGCACACTTTTTGCAGTAAGTCATAGCGGAGACCCGGTGCTACAGGAGCGTACCGTTGGCACGCATTCCTTATATATCTTGTAAACACGGCACAACTGCGTAAGTGCCGGGCTATGATCAGGTTAGCTGCGTTACAGCAACCACCACGC
The DNA here is from genome assembly GCA_051878395.1 of Muribaculaceae bacterium. GTDB lineage: Bacteria > Bacteroidota > Bacteroidia > Bacteroidales > Muribaculaceae > W0P31-042. Next base: position 26,761 of record JBJEKB010000016.1, on the reverse strand, counting down.
TCCACAGCAGATACCCCGCTCAGCCTGGGATGCCATTGCCGCCATTCCGCCGCTGGCGGAGATGCGGATGCTGCGCCCCGGGGCGGGGCATTTTTTTGCCTCGGCGTGCCGCGAGTTTTTGCCTTGTGGAGGGCGGAGTGTGTAAATAGTGGGGGAAATTTGCGCTTGAGATAAAAAAAATGTGTAATTTTGCAGATAATTGCGTAAAAGCGCCTATATCTGAAAATAATACAACTCATTCATATAATATGGAATACAATTTTAGAGAAATTGAAAAGCGTTGGCAGGAGTTCTGGAAAGAGAACAAAATTTATAAGACCGACGTTGACAAAAACCGTCCCAAATTTTATGTTCTTGACATGTTCCCCTATCCATCCGGGGCAGGGTTGCATGTGGGACACCCCCTTGGCTATATAGCATCAGATATCTATTCACGATACAAACGCCTCCAGGGCTTCAATGTGCTGCACCCCATGGGCTACGACTCATTCGGTCTTCCCGCAGAGCAGTATGCCATCCAAACCGGTCAGCATCCCGAGGTAACCACCATCACCAACATCAACCGCTACCGCGAGCAGCTCGACAAAATCGGGTTCTGTTACGACTGGGACCGCGAGATTCGCACATGCGACCCCGCATATTACAAATGGACTCAGTGGGCGTTTATGAAGATGTTTGGCTGCTATTTCAATACCGATGCCGACAAAGCGATGCCCATCGAAGGGCTTATCGAGTATTTCGAGAGCAATGGTAATGAAAATGTGCCCGCAGTGAACAACGACGATAGCGCCTTCACCGCCGAGGAGTGGAAAGCGATGTCGCAGAAAGAGAAAAACGATGTGCTCATGAAATATCGTATCGCTTACCTTGGCGACACAATGGTGAACTGGTGTCCGAAACTCGGCACCGTGCTTGCCAATGACGAGGTGAGCGAGGGTCTCTCGGTGCGCGGCGGCTATCCCGTGGAGCAGAAAGTGATGCGCCAATGGTGTTTGCGCGTGTCGGCTTATGCCGGACGCCTCCTCAAAGGGCTTGACACCATCGACTGGACAGAATCGCTCAAGGAAACCCAGCGCAACTGGATTGGCTACAGCGAAGGTGCCGAAATGAAGTTTGACATTGCCGACAGCGACAAGCACATCACCATCTTCACCACTCGTGCCGACACCATTTTCGGTGTAACATTCATGGTTCTCGCCCCCGAGAGCGAATATGTTGCAGAGCTCACCACCCCCGACATGCGTGCTGCAGTGGAGGAGTATCTCGATGTAACGAAGCACAAGACCGAGCGCGAGCGCATGATAGAGAAGAAAGTGTCGGGCGTGTTCTCGGGAAGTTATGCCATCAACCCCATCACCGGGAAAAAGATTCCGGTGTATATCAGCGACTATGTGCTTGCCGGATATGGCACAGGCGCAATTATGGCAGTGCCGGCTCACGACAGCCGCGACTATGCGTTTGCCAAGCATTTCGACCTCCCCATCGTGCCGCTCATCGAGGGTTGCGATGTGAGCGAGGAGAGTTTCGATGCCAAAGACGGCATTATGATGAATTCTTCCAACGAACGCCTGCAACTCGACGGCCTCACCGTGAAAGAGGCTATCGCCAAGACCAAAGTGTTTATCGAAGAGGCAAAAATCGGTAAGGTGAAGGTGAACTACCGCTTGCGCGACGCCATCTTCAGCCGTCAAAGATATTGGGGCGAACCGTTCCCCGTGTATTACGATGAGAACAACCAGCCACAACTCGTCGATTTCGAGTCGCTCCCCATTGTGCTCCCCGAAATCGAGTCGTATAAGCCCACCGAAACCGGCGAACCGCCACTCGGTCGCGCCAAAAACTGGGTTTATACCAACGGCCGTCCGCTCGAATTGTGCACAATGCCCGGATTTGCCGGCTCATCGGCATATTATCTCCGCTATATGGACCCGCACAACGACCAAGCACTTGTGTCGAAAGAGTGTGATGAATATTGGCGCAACGTCGATCTCTATGTGGGCGGAACCGAGCATGCGACAGGCCACCTCATTTACAGCCGTTTCTGGAACAAATTCCTCTACGACCTCGGATATGTGTGCGAAGACGAGCCATTCAAGAAATTGGTAAACCAGGGTATGATTCAAGGGCAGAGCAGTTTTGCCTATCGTATCAAAGACACCAACACATTTGTGTCGTTCGGGCTTAAAGACCAATATGAAACATCGCCTATCCATGTGGATATCAGCATAGTGCGCAACGATGTGCTCGACACCGAGAAATTCAAGGCATGGCGTCCCGACCTCGCCGATGCCGAGTTTATCCTCGAAGATGGCAAATACATCTGCGGTCGCGCAGTGGAGAAGATGAGCAAATCGATGTATAATGTGGTAAATCCCGATAATATTGTGGAAGAATACGGAGCCGACACCCTTCGCCTCTACGAAATGTTCCTCGGACCGCTCGAGCAAAGCAAGCCGTGGGACACCAAGGGAATCGACGGCGTGTTCCGCTTCCTCAAGAAATTCTGGGCACTCTTCTACAAGGGGGACAACCTTGCGGTAACCGACGACGCTCCCAATGCCGACGAACTTAAGTCGCTGCACAAACTCATCAAGAAAGTAACCTGGGATATAGAGCATTTCTCCTACAACACCTCGATATCGGCATTCATGATTTGTGTGAACGAACTCACAGCGATGAAGTGCTCCAAGAAGGCTATTTTGAGCGATATAGTAGTGCTCATCGCGCCGTTTGCACCCCACGTAGCCGAGGAATTGTGGCATGTGCTTGGCAACGACAGCACCGTGTGCGACGCCAAATGGCCTGTACACAACGAGGAATACCTCAAGGAATCGACAGTGGTGTATGCCGTTTCGTTCAACGGCAAGCCGCGCTTCAATATCGAAGTGGCAGCCGACACCGCCAAAGAGGAAATCGAGCGCATAGCCTTGAGCCACGAAGGTGCCGCCAAGTGGATTGATGGCAAGACAATCAAAAAAGTGATTGTCGTGCCCAACAAACTTGTGAACATCGTAGTGGGCTAAAAAGCGAAATAATCATAGGGTGGGGCGAATGCGCCCCGCTCTATTCCATTTATAACAGATATGGTAAAACAATTAGTTTTTGCAACCAACAACAAGCACAAACTACAGGAACTGAGAGAGATTGTAGGCGGCGAGTTTGAGATACTGAGTCTTGCCGACATCGGTTGTGCCGAAGATATAGTTGAGGATGGCAACACATTCAAGGACAATGCCTTAATCAAGGCTCGATATGTCAAAGACCACTATGGCTACGACTGCTTTGCCGACGACAGCGGACTTGAAATCGACGCCCTCGATGGCGCACCGGGAGTGTATTCGGCGCGTTTTGCCGGCAACGAATGTGACAGCCGCCGCAACATCGAGAAGGTGCTTATCCTCATGGGCGACTGCATGAACCGCAAGGCGCGGTTTGTAACAGTGTTTGCGCTCCTCCTCAACAACAAAATCCACTTCTTCGAGGGGGAGGTGCAAGGCACGATACTCAAAGAGTGCCGCGGCGATGACGGATTCGGCTACGACCCCATTTTCCTCCCCGAAGGGAGCACCCTCACATTTGCCGAAATGAGCCATGAAGCTAAAAATTCTATCAGTCATCGCGGAAAAGCGACGGCAAAATTGGTAGAGTTTCTTAAATCTATGCTCTGATATACAATTATTTTTGTAATTTTGCGTTGTAATAAAAATAGATTAAACGATAGAACCAGATGAAAAAGATTCTTCTCACCACACTATTCTCGATGTTTGCCCTTGTAGCTATGTCGCAAGCTGTAGGGGACTGGATTTTACATCCCGTTTTTGGCTCCAACGCCAAAATCGTCGATACCAAGGACAATGTATATTACTTGTCGGGATATAACGTCTATTGCTACGACAAGGTAAATGACGAAACCATAAGTTTCAGCCGCAAAAACAATCTGTCGGACACCAAAGCCGAGAAGATTTTCTATGATTTCAACAATCGCAACCTTGTGATTGTCTATTCCAATAGCAATATCGACATCATGGACCGAAACGGCAAGGTATTTAACATCCCCGAGCTCAAAGATGCCGTGCTTTCCTATTCCAAGACAATCAACTATATCTCGTTTGTCGGTGATGAAATGTATTTAGCCACCGATTTCGGCTATATGGTTGTGAATAGCCGGAAATGCGAAATCAAGGAGACACATTTCTATGGTCGCAAAGTGTATGCGGCAACCAAGAGTGGAGGTTTTATCGTGTTATGCTCTACCGACGGCATCTACACATCGCCTGCCGACGACAACCACTTCGACTTCTCCTCGTTTAAGAATGTCAACGCCGGACAGGTGTCGAAAGTGGCATATTATATCAACGACAGCCGTTTCTTGGTGGATACCGGATGGATAATGGTAGGCAAGTTGAACAGCAACGGCACAATCGGCTACACCACAGTGGCTAAAAAATCGGCGCGCTCGATACAAAGCGCAAGCGATGGCTCGCTGATTGTAAATTCCAACGACGGAAACATCTACAGCGTGGCGCAAGACGGCACAATCGCGACACTTGCCGCAGTGCCCGCGGAATACGCTTCTTCAACCCTCACCTCCTATGGCGACAACACCTATTGGGGCATCGACAGCAAGGGTGTGTGCTCGGTGAAAATCGACGAGAGCGGCAATGTAACCCTCTTGCAAGACTATGCGCGCCCCAACGCCTCTACGGTGTGGTATCCGCAATATCTTGTGTATAACAACACCCTCAAGCAGTTGCTCGTGTGCAACGTGGGCAGTCTCGTGTATAAGGAATCTTATGACGATCTCGCCACTCTGAGCACCTACGACGGCAGTTTCTGGAAAGATGCCAATGTCTATGACAATGTGCCCACGCCCAACCGCGGCGACGGTCTCTTCCGCTCCCCTTATGCGCCGGAATACGACCCCGAAGACCCATCGGTGCTCTATGTCGGCACCTGGTATGAGGGATTATATCGCATCAAAGATGGTGTCATCACCCACAACTATTACTATGGCAATGCTCCATTCTATAAATATGTCAATTGGAACTGCCTCGTTCCTTGCGTGAAATTCGACAAAGACAACAACCTTTGGGCTATCAACTCATTCAACAACGAGGAGATTTTTGTACTTCCACGCGCAAAACAGGGGGTTGACAACACCACGGCAGCCGACTGGCAGTCGGTGGCACTCCCCGGTTTCTGCCCCGAGAAGTCGGCAGCGATGATTTTCACCAAGAAAGGCGTCAAAGTGTTCCACGAGGGTAAATACGGCTCATCGCTCTTCTTCCTCAACGACAACGGCACCCTCTCGACAAGCGATGATGTTACAAAATCATACTCCAACCTCATCGACCAGGACGAGAAAACATATTCATGGAACTATATCCTCACATTTGTTGAAGACTTGAATGGCAAAGTGTGGATGGGTACCACCAACGGTATCGTGGAATTTTCGCCCGAAAAGGCTTTCTCGAGCAACTTCCGCATCAACCACATCAAGGTGCCGCGCAACGATGGCACAAACTATGCCGACTACCTTCTCGAGAACCAATCGGTGCTCGCTATCGCAGTGGATGGCGCCAACCGCAAGTGGCTCGGCACCCTCGAATCGGGACTCTATCTCGTGAGCGAGGATGGTAGCGAAATCATCGAGCATTTCACCACCGAAAACAGCTATCTCCCATCGAATCAGGTGATTTCGGTGTGCTGCAACCCCAACAACAACTCGGTGTATGTGGGCACCAACTGCGGCATGGTGGAATTCCTCAGCGACGCATATCCGGCATCCGACTCATATAGCAATGTGTATGCCTATCCCAATCCGGTGAGACCCGATTTCACAGGATACATCACAGTGCGCGGACTCATGGACAATTCTCTTGTGAAAATTGCCGACGCAGCCGGCAATGTAATCTACTCGGGAATGTCGGTTGGCGGCATGTTCACATGGGACGGCAACAAGAGCGACGGCTCGCGTGTCGATACCGGAGTTTACTACGTTCTCGCATCGCAAAACGGCAGCGACAAGTCGAGCGGTGCTGTAACCAAGATTATGGTGATTAACTAATCTCAACCAATAGCGGGCTGCATCATGCCGATTTAGGCTGTTGCAGCCTGTGTTTTATCCGTTTATGCGCTATATCTACATCATCGCAGCCATAATGGCGCTCGCTTCCTGCTCCTCCTCGGCAGGCAGAGCGGCATCTGCCGCTTCCGAAACCGTCGTCGAGGTGAAAGCCTCGTTTAATGGCGATTCGGCATATTCCCTTGTGAAAAAGCAGGTGGAAATGGGACCGCGCGTTCCCGGCACGGCAGCCCACGCCGCCTGTGCCGAGTTTCTAACGGCATTTCTCGGGCAATATTGCGACACCGCCTTCGTGCAGCGAGGCAGAGCGACTACTTGGGACAACACGCCCCTCGAAATCTCCAATATTATAGGTGTAATAAACCCTGCCGCCGAGCGGCGCATCCTCCTTCTCGCCCATTGGGACTGCCGTCCGTGGGCAGACCACGACCCCGCGCCCGGCAAGCGCCGCAACCCGGTGCCAGGTGCCAACGATGGCGCCAGCGGAGTGGCAGTGCTCTTGCAGCTCGCGCGCGAATTTAGCACCGACAAGCCCGCAATCGGGGTGGATATCCTCCTTGTCGATGCCGAAGACTGGGGGAATCCCGGAGGCGACGACGACACTTGGGCTCTCGGCACCCAGTTCTGGACCGCATCGCCCCATCGAAGTGTGTCGGAATATCAATATGCCATCCTGCTCGACATGGTGGGCACCCACAATGCCCGCTTCAAGAAAGACTATTATTCGATGGCATACGCCCCCGATGTGATGAATTTCGTGTGGCAGACAGCCCGTGAGAACGGATTGGGCGAATTTTTTGTCAACGACGACGGTTTCGGGATAACCGACGACCACCTCTACATCAATCGTGCCGGACTCAAGTGTATCGACATCATCGACCAGAACAATTCCGGCACAGGCACCGGCTTTTTCCCGCAGTGGCACACCACCGCCGATGATATGGAGGTGATTTCCGCCACCACCCTCCGTGCCGTGGGCACCTGCCTCAAAGCCCTAATCGGCAAATACTAAATCCGCCCTCTGGGCAGAATTAATTTGAGGATTTTTTGGAAAAAAATGGAGTTTTATTTCGTCAATCCAAAAAATGTAACTAAATTTGCACCCGACTTGGAAAGATGCCGGAGTGGTCGATCGGGACGGTCTCGAAAACCGTTGTACGGTTATCCGTACCGAGGGTTCGAATCCCTCTCTTTCCGCAATAGCGTAATGAGTTGTAATCAACGAGTTACGCTTTTTTGTTAGTATGGAATTCAGAAAGATTGGAAACAGGATAGCGGGCACGCCCGGCGCTGTAGGCGACGGGTTGGCGCTTTCCATCCTGGTGATTATAGGCATGTCGCACTTCCTCAACGACATGATTCAGTCGGTTGTGCCTGCCATTTATCCGATTTTGAAGGAGAAATATCAATTTTCTTTCTCCCAAATCGGACTCATCACGCTTGTGTTTCAGATGACATCATCGCTGTTGCAGCCGGTAACCGGGTTTTATGCCGACAAGCATCCGCGCCCCTATTCCCTCTCTGCAGGGATGTGTTTCACTCTCACCGGATTGCTGATTCTTGCCTTTGCCGGCAATTTTGCGCTCATTCTGCTCTCGGTGGGGGTGATAGGATTCGGTTCGTCGATATTCCACCCCGAGGCATCGCGAGTGGCGCAGATGGCTTCGGGCGGGCGAAAGAGTTTTGCCCAATCGATATTCCAGGTGGGAGGCAATGGTGGCTCGGCTGTGGGACCGCTGCTTGCTGCCGCCGTGGTGTTGCCGCTTGGACAAAGCGCCATAGCGTGGTTTGCCTTGGCTGCCGTCTTGGCATCGTGCATAATGTTGCGCGTAGGAGCGTGGTATAAGGTGAAAATCGCCTACATCGCCGAGCATCCCGCGGTGAGAACGACACCGCCACCGGGGTTGTCGCGCCGACGCATCATGGTGAGCATGGGCATTCTTGTGCTGCTCATATTCTCGAAATATTTCTACACCGCCTGCATCACTAGTTATTTCACATTCTTCCTTATTGACAAATTTGGCGTGTCGGTGCAGGTGTCGCAACTCTGCCTCTTTGCATTTCTTGCTGCATTTGCCATCGGCACCGTTGTGGGAGGCTTGTGTGGCGACCGCTGGGGGCGTAAATATGTCATCTGGTTCTCGATTCTCGGAGCGGCGCCATTCTCGCTGGCGATGCCTCACTTGGGGCTTGTCGCAACGGTGGTTTGTGCGTTTTTCGCGGGTCTGATTATCGCCTCGGCATTCTCCTCTATTGTGGTGTATGCCACCGACTTAATGCCCGACAAGGTGGGGCTTGTAGCAGGTGTGTTTTTCGGGCTGATGTTTGGGCTTGGAGGCATCGGTTCGGCGTTCTTCGGATGGCTTGCCGACCACACAAGCATCGGTTTTATTTTCGAGGTGAGCGCATGGCTTCCGTTGCTCGGCATCATCGCCGCCTTTTTGCCCGACACGAGGCGGAAATGAGGGGCGAGTTTGTTTTTGTAAATTTTTGATGTTATGGCTGATATCCCCTCAGAATACCGTGTGAGGGCTGTTAATAACTTTTTGTGTTAAAAAGTGAAAAATTCTTCGATTTGTGTTTGTAAATTCATTTGTAATATCTAACTTTACTGCAAATTAGAACGCAGCATTATTCAGAACGGCTTCACTAATTAAATAGTTGAATTTAAGGTATTAAGCAAATTAAATATTGTATCGATTATGATGGAACTGGCATATCACATTCCGGCACTGCTCAACGAAACCGTAGAGGGATTGGAAATCCGTCCCGACGGCGTGTATGCCGACCTCACTTTTGGCGGTGGCGGGCACTCCCGAGCCATTTTGAGCCATCTTTCAGCCGATGGAAAGCTCTATGGCTTCGACCAGGATATCGATGCCTATGCCAATCGAATCGACGACAAGCGATTTACATTTGTATATTCCAACTTTCGATACCTCTCCAACTTTATGCGCTATTATGGCGAGTCGCAAATCGACGGTATCGTAGCCGACCTCGGCGTGTCGTTCCACCACTTCGATGATGAGAAGCGAGGATTCTCGTTCCGTTTCGAGGAGGGGGAATTAGACATGCGCATGAATCGAAACAGCAGCCTCACAGCACGCGATATCCTCAACACCTACACCGAGGAGCGCCTTGCCGACATTTTCTTCCTCTTCGGCGAGATGAAAAATTCGCGCCGTGTGGCATCCGAGATTGTCAAGGCTCGCGCGTCCCGTCCGTTTGCCACTACCGACGATTTTCTCAAAGTGGTGTCGAAGTTCATAAAACCCACCCAGGAGAAAAAGGAGCTTGCGCAACTGTTTCAGGCACTGCGCATCGAGGTGAACAACGAAATAGATGTGCTCAAGTCGATGCTCTCGCAGTCGCTAAAAGTGCTCAAGCCGGGTGGCAGAATTGCGGTGCTCACCTATCATTCGCTCGAAGACCGCATTGTGAAGAACTATTTCAAAACCGGCAACATATCGGGCAAAGTGGAGAAAGACTTCTTCGGACGTATCGACACCCCGTTCCGCCTTGTCAACAACAAGGTGATTGTGCCGAGCGACGAAGAGATAGAGCGAAATCCGCGTTCGCGTAGTGCTAAATTGCGAATTGCCGAAAAATTATAACAAGAAACTTCAGAGAATGGCAACAAAAAAGGGAACAAATAAGAAAAACGGAATATTCTCCCGAATCTATCAGGGAAGAATTTTGCCCTACACCTTCTTCACAAAATATGGTGTGTTGGTGACAGGAATCATTGTGTTTTGCATTGTAATCACCGCCAGCAAGTTTCACACCATGGTTCAGAAGAGCAAAATCATTTCGTTGAAAACCGAATTAAACTACACTAAGTCGGAATTGGTAAAAGCTACAGGCGATTACAACTCCAAAATACGCGAGAAATATATGCTTGAAAAAGTGGACACCCTCCACCTCGGGCTCGAAATGCCCGAAAAGCCACCCTATGTCCTCAAATAAATGATTAAGTAGCCGCGATTATGAAGAAAGAGAGTAAAACGAGAATTATGGCGCGCTACGCGTTTATCGTCGGATGTACGCTTCTTATTGTCATTGCCTGTATCTACAAGTTGACGATGACCGTCTTTGTCGAGGGGGTGGAATGGAACAAACTCGCCGAGAAAGAATTGAGCATAACACGCAAGATTCAGCCCGAACGTGGCGCAATTCTTGCCGATGACGGCTCTATTCTTGCCGACAACATCCTCGCTTATCGGCTCTCTATCGACTGGAATGCCGAAGACTTCGGTGTGCGACACTATCGTGCCAATTACCATGCTCTGTGCGACAGCCTCGACAAAATGTTTCCCGAAAAAGGGAAAGAGTGGTGGCTCAAGCGCCTGAATATCGACAGGCATATCAACCAAGTCGATTCGGCGGGCAATCGCAAGCGTGCCACGGTTACGATGATTGCCGAAAAACTCGACTCGGTGCAATGCGCCAGAATCAAGCAATTCCCATTCTTCAATTTGGCATATCTCCCCAAACGTGACGACCGTGTGGTAACCGGATTGGTGCGCGACCCAATGGTGATTCGCATTACACCCTACGGACAACTTGCGCGTCGAAGCATCGGTTTTGTCAAAGACACTATCATCGATCGCAGTCTCGAAATTCATGGCAAATCGGGGCTTGAGAAATCGCTCGAGCCATTCCTTTATGGCGTTCCCGGCGAGGCTCACAAAACTCAGATTACCAATAAAATGGTGAACTGGAGCACAAAAAAGGCTGTTAATGGCTATGATGTATATACAACCATTAATGTGCAGATGCAGGAAATCCTTGCCAACGAACTCGAGGCTATGTGCCTGAAGAGTGGTGCCGAATGGGGCACTGCGGTGCTTATGGAGGTGAAAACCGGCGATATCAAGGCGATTTCCAATCTCGGCAGAGTGCCCGGCACAACCGACCGATATTATGAGGATCTCAATCGCGCCGTTCGCGGCAACGAACTTGGTTCGGTGCTCAAGGTGTTGTCGATGTTGCTTGCGCTCGAAAACAATAAAGTCTCTTTCAATGAGCAGATTCCCACAGGCGCTAAGTTTGTTAGCGGGGCGGTGAAATTGAGAGACGAGCACTATGTTATGGCAAGCAAAACGCCCTCGCTCATCATCAGCACTTCTTCCAACATCGGAATCGGAAAGTTGCTTCTCCGTTGTTTCGAGAAAAATCCTCAAGGCTATATCGACGATTTGAGAAATCGCGGATTCCTCGACTCTATCGGCTCGGGAATTGCCGGTGAGGAACGACCTCGTATCAGATTCAAAGGGAAACTTTCGGAAGACCGTGTAGCTCTCTCTCGAATGAGTTACGGATACTCGATGCACATCCCTCCATTAAGTGTGCTCGCCGTGTATAATGCCATTGCCAATGATGGCAAGTATGTGCGTCCGCGCTTGGTGAGAGCTTTGGGGCACGAAGGAGTGCTCGACACGGTATATGATGTTTCCTATATCCGTCCGCAGATATGCTCTCCACAAAATGCCGCCTATTTGCGCGAGATGATGCATGGTGTTGTGTGGAACTACGGAACCGGACGTTCGCTCACAAGCGATATTGTGGAAATAGCCGGCAAGACAGGCACAAGTTACATTCTCTCCGGCAAAAATTATGATGAGAGTAGAAAAAGAACCTCTTTCTGCGGTTTCTTCCCTTATAACAACCCGAAATATTCATGCATTGTGGTGCTTGAGAAGAGTGCTATTGGTGCTGCCGGCGGAAGTGGCAAGGTGCTTCTCCATGTGGCGGAGAAGCTCTACGCTCGCGGATTGCTCGATAACACCTCCGACTACACCGAGGGTAACCATCCCGAGCGCGGCGTGATGTTTGCTTCGCTCAACAAAGATGCCTCGACGCTCAAGACTCAATGGGGGCTTGGCAACCTTGCCGTGTATGCCACACCCAAGGAGGAGCCTGCCGGAACCGTTCCGTCGGTTGTCGGACTCGGGGCGCGCAATGCTGTCGCTCTGCTTGAAAGCAAGGGGTTCAACGTGAGGGTGCATGGCACAGGTCATGTGGTAAATCAGCAGCCTGCTGCCGGAACCGCGATTGAGAAAGATGGTGAATGTGTTACTTTATATTTGAAAATTTAAAATCGGAATTGCAATGACTGTCGATTCATTGATTAAAGACGTAAATGTAATAAAGATTGTAGGAGACAGCAGTGTCTCCATTTCCGGTGTGCAGACCGACTCTCGTGCCGTTGAGCAAGGGAATCTGTTTGTGGCAGTGTGTGGAGTGAATGTCGATGCCCATCGCTTCATCCCCGATGTGGTTACGCGCGGTGCCGCCGCTGTGGTGTGCAGCACTCTCCCGGAGGAAATCAAATCCGAGGTGTGCTACATCCTCGTTGCCGACACCTCATCGGCACTCGGCTTTATCGCCTCGGCATGGTGGGGCTATCCAAGCAAGCACCTCACCCTTGTGGGCGTTACCGGCACAAATGGCAAGACAACTACCGCCACTCTGCTTTATTCCCTCGTGAGACATCTTGGCTATAAGGCAGGGTTGCTTTCCACTGTGTGCAACTATGTCGATGACCTCCCGGTCCCTGCCACACAAACTACCCCCGACCCCTTGACTATCAACCGCCTCATGGCTCAGATGGTGGAGGCGGGTTGCAAATACGCATTTATGGAGGTGAGTTCTCACGCTGCCGACCAGCGTCGCATCGACGGGCTGGAATTTGACGGCGCACTGTTCACCAACCTCACACGCGACCACCTCGACTATCATAAAACCGTTGACAACTACCTCAAGGCTAAGAAACGCTTCTTCGATATTCTCCCGGCAAGCGCATTTGCCCTTGTGAATATCGATGACAAGGCAGGCAGAGTGATGCTGCAGAACACCCGCGCTTCGCTCCACACCTATTCCTTGCGCGAGATGAGCGATTTTCGCGGAAAAGTGATTGAAAGCCGGCTCGATGGCACCCTCCTGGAGATAAACCGCAGCGAAATAGAGGTGCGCTTCACCGGACTTTTCAATGCCTACAACCTTCTCGCCGTGTATGGCGCGGCAATTCTCATGGGGCTTCCCGAGGAGGATGTGAAGGTGAAAATGAGCCTTCTTGTGCCTGTAGCAGGGCGATTCCAAACCTTGCACTCCCCCAAAGGCTACACTGCGATAGTCGATTATGCCCACACCCCCGACGCTCTTGTGAATGTGCTCGACACCATCCGCAAGGTGATTGGCGATAAGGGGAAAATCATCACCGTGGTGGGTGCCGGAGGCAACCGCGACACCGGCAAGCGCCCTATTATGGCGCGCGAGGCGGCACTTCGCTCCGACAAGGTGATTCTCACAAGCGACAACCCGCGGTATGAGAATCCCGAGGCAATTCTCGACGACATGTGGGCTGGGCTCGACAGCGACACCGCCCCTCGTTGTGTGCGCATCACCGACCGCCACTCAGCCATTGTCGCCGCTACAATGCTTGCCACCCCGGGCGATGTGGTGCTCGTTGCCGGAAAAGGGCACGAGAACTATCAGGAAATCGAAGGTGTGAAACACCATTTCGACGACCGCGAGCAACTCACAGAAATCTTTAAGAACGAATCTTTATAAAATCGCTTATGCTTTACTATATTTCACAATATCTCGACCGCTTTTTCGACATCCCCGGAGCACGACTAATGACTTATATCTCTTTCCGCTCGGGAATGGCACTTATTTTGTCGCTTTTCATCGCCACCGTGATAGGTAGGCGCATCATCGACCGTCTGCAACTCATGCAGGTGGGCGAGATTGTGCGCAACCTCGGTCTCGAAGGGCAGATGAAGAAAGCCGGAACACCAACCATGGGCGGAATCATTATCATTATCTCCACTCTCATTCCGTGTCTCCTCATCGGCCGCCTCGACAATATCTACATGATTCTCATGATTATTGCCACGGTGTGGCTCGGCTCTCTCGGATTTGCCGACGACTATATCAAAGTGGCACATCACGACAAAGAAGGACTGAAAGGGAAATTCAAGATTGTGGGTCAAGTGGGACTCGGACTTATTGTGGGCATTACGATGTATCTCAGCCCCGATGTAGTGATGCGCGAGAATGTAGAGGTTCCCACAAGCGATGCCGGTGTGGTTGAAGTTACTCACAAAACCGAAGATATCAAGAGTCCGCAAACCACAATTCCGTTTGTGAAGAATAACAATTTCGATTATACAAGCCTCACCAAGTGGATGGGCAAACACGCCGCTACAGGTGGTTGGATCCTGTTCATCATCGTTACCATTTTTGTCGTAACGGCAGTGTCAAACGGTGCCAATCTCACCGACGGGCTTGACGGACTTGCCACCGGCACCTCGGCGGTGATAGCCACCGCCCTCGCCATAATGTGCTATCTCGGCGGCAATGTCATCTATGCCGGATATCTTAATATCATGTATATCCCCGGCAGCGAGGAACTTGTAGTGTATGCCGCAGCGTTTATCGGTGCGCTTATCGGGTTCCTCTGGTACAACAGTTTCCCTGCACAAGTGTTTATGGGCGACACCGGCAGCCTCACAATCGGAGGTATCATAGCCGTTTTTGCCATTCTCATCCGCAAGGAATTGCTCATCCCGATTTTATGTGCCATTTTCTTCATCGAAGACCTTTCGGTGATAATCCAAGTGGCATATTTCAAATACACCAAGAAGAAATATGGCGCGGGGAGGCGCGTGTTCAAGATGACACCGCTACACCACCACTTCCAGAAACCTGCCGGCGAGGTTGATGCCTTGATTCAATTTCCACACACCGCAATCCCTGAATCCAAGATTGTGATGAGGTTTTTCATCGTGGCGATATTCCTTGCCGTTATCACATTTGTAACACTAAAAATCAGATAGTAATGAAACGTATTGTAGTATTAGGAGGCGGAGAAAGCGGAGTGGGTGCCGCTATTCTCGCTAAACTCAAAGGTTGCGATGTATGGCTCAGCGACATGGGTACAATTGCACCGCATTACATCGAAATGCTCGACAAATATGATGTGCCTTGGGAACAAGGCGGGCACACCGAGAGTCGCATTCTCATGGCAGATGAGGTTGTGAAAAGCCCCGGAATCCCCGAAAAGGCACCTATCGTGCAGAAAATCATCTCGAAAAATATCCCGGTGATTTCCGAAATCGAATTTGCCGGACGCTATACCACATCCAAGATGGTGTGCATCACCGGTAGCAACGGCAAGACCACTACCACTATGCTCACCTATCACATCCTCAAGAGTGCCGGACTCAATGTGGGGCTTGCCGGCAATGTGGGCAAGAGCCTCGCTTTGCAAGTGGCTATCGACCCTCACGATGTGTATGTGATTGAATTGAGCAGTTTCCAGCTCGACAATATGTACCAGTTTAAGGCAAATATCGCTGTGATTATGAACATCACCCCCGACCACCTCGACCGGTATGACTACAAGATGGAAAACTATGTCAATGCCAAATTCCGTATCCTTCGCAACCAGTCGAGCGAAGATGCGTTTATCTATTGGGAGGACGACCCGATAATTGAGCAGCAGTTGCAACACATCAAGATTGAGTCGCAGGTTTTCCCGTTCAGCGAGAACAAAGAAGCCGACTCAAAGGCATACGTCAAGGATGGAAACATCGTTATCGAGCACAATGGCGACACTTTCGAGATGCCTCGTGAAGAATTGGCACTCAAAGGGTTGCACAACCTCTACAATTCGATGGCGGCAGGTCTCTCGGCTTCGTTGCTCGACATCAAGAAAGATGTGATTCGCCGCTCGCTTCAAGATTTCGAGGCTGTGGAGCATCGCCTTGAATATGTGCGCACTGTGGATGGCGTGCGTTATGTCAACGACTCCAAAGCCACCAACGTAAACTCTTGTTGGTATGCTCTTGAAAGCATGACCACTCCCACCGTGCTCATCCTCGGCGGTAAAGACAAAGGTAATGACTACACCGAGATTGAAGCGCTTGTGAAACAGAAGGTGAAAGCCATAATTTGTATGGGCAAGGACAATGCAAAACTCCTCGATTTCTTCACCGGAAAAGTGCCTGTCATTAAAGACACTCATAGCATCGCCGACGCCCTCTCGGAAGCGCGTGCCGCGGCATCGCAGGGCGACACAGTGCTCCTCTCTCCATGCTGCGCAAGTTTCGACCTCTTTAAGAGCTACGAGGACCGAGGCGAGCAGTTCAAGGATATTGTGAACAAATTCAAATAACAGACTCTATGGCAACAGAAGTTGACAACAACAATTCCACAACAACCGAAGGCGAAGTGGAATTCAAGCAGATGGGCGACAAATATATCTGGGGTATCTTCATCGCATTGTGCCTCATTTCTATTGTCGAGGCTTATAGTGCGTCGAGCCGCGAAGTGCTCTCCGCCGGAATTTACGCACCGCTCATCAAGCACACCGTGATGCTCGTTGTGGGCGGTTTGATTGTGTATTTCATGCAGCGAATCCCATACTACAAGTATATTAAGCCTATCCCGGTGTTTGGTTTGGTAACTTTTCTGTTGTTGTGTCTCACCCTTCTTTTCGATGAGATTAACGATGCCCAACGTGCCGTGCCTCTTTTGGGCGGATTCACCGTTCAGCCCTCCGAAATGGCAAAATTCGGTATTGTGCTCCTTATCGCCTGGGCTACTGCCAAGAACCAAAAGCCCGATGGCGTGAAGAATACCGGAATTGTCATTTGTGCCTTGATTATTACCGCTTTTGGTGGTTTGATGGTGAGGCAGGGACTCTCCAACACTATCCTGCTGATGAGTATCAGTGTGGCATTGCTGCTTATCGCCGGTATCGGATGGATGCAACTTATAAAACTATTCATCTTTTACGTGGTGCTTGGTGTGTTATTGCTTGGTGCGTCTCTTGCTATCGATTCGATATTTCCCAAGAAAAGCGAATCGGGAAAAAATGCCGAAACCACAGCCCTGGTAGCCGATGGTGCGGCATCGGATTTCGCTCCCGATGTTACCTCTCAAGGACTTAGCCCCGACAATAAAGAAGAGGTGTCTTCCATAAAGAAATTCTTCGGTCGTATCGATACATGGATAAAACGTATGGATAGATTCAGCGACGATACTCCTCTCTACGAGCAACCGAGAACCAAGGAGAATTCGCAGGAACAGTTTGCTCGCATGGCGCAAGCCAACAGCAAGGTGATTGGCACCGGTCCGGGCAACTCGAGAGAGTGTAGCCGCCTCCAGCTCGCATATATCGACTATGTCTATTCGATTATTGTTGAAGAACTTGGCTATGCCGGAGGAATTGTGGTGCTGGTGCTCTATTTGTGGCTCTTTGCCCGTGCAGGAAGCATCGCATGGCGTTGCAAGCGCACTTTCCCCGCACTCCTTGTCATGGGTATGGCGGTGTTTATCGTCTTCCAGGCGCTTTTCCACATCTGCATCAATGTGGGTGTGATGCCGGTGTCGGGTCAGCCGCTCCCGCTCATCTCCAAGGGTGGTACTTCTATCCTCATTACCTGCATGGCTTTCGGTATCATGCTCAGTGTGAGCCGCACCGCTGTGCAAAGCAACAAATCCAAGGAGGTTAAAGAGGAAATTGAGCAGTTGCCTACCGACTTGCAAGGTTCTAACCTTTCTCAAAAATGACAACAATGGAACGTAATAATCTTAAAATAGTAATCAGTGGTGGCGGAACAGGCGGACATATTTTCCCTGCCCTCTCTATCGCCAACGAAATAAAACGCCGATACCCCAATGCCGAAATCCTCTTCTTTGGCGCAATAGGACGCATGGAGATGGAGCGGGTGCCGGCTGCCGGTTACAAAATCATCGGGCTGCCGGTGATGGGCTTCAATCGCCGTAACCTTCTCAAAAACATTCCCGTGGCTTTCAATCTCTTCAAGAGTATGAGGCGCGCACATTCGCTCATCAAGGAGTTCGCTCCCGATATTGCCATCGGAGTGGGCGGATATGTGAGCGGTCCCGTGCTCAAAGAAGCGCAGAAACTCGGCATCCCCACCCTCTTGCAGGAGCAAAACTCCTATGCCGGGGTAACCAACAAACTGCTTGCCAAGAAAGCGCGCAAGATTTGTGTGGCTTATAGCGGCATGGAGCGATTTTTCCCGGCAGAGAGCATAGTGCTCACCGGAAACCCGGTGCGCCGCGACCTGCTCGAATGTGTCGCCACTCCGCAACAGGCAAGAGAGTCGTTAGGGCTTAACCCCGACACCAAGACGGTGCTCGTAATCGGTGGTTCGCTTGGTGCCCGCTCGGTAAACCGCGGCATTATCGCCGGAATCGACTCGTTTGCCTCGAAAGATATGCAGGTGCTGTGGCAGTGTGGCAAATTCTATGCCGAAGAATGTGCCGCCGTGCTTGCCGATAGCGGTGTAAAGAATGTGAAGGTGGTGCCGTTTATCAGCGACATGGGGATGGCATATCGTGCCGCAAACCTTGTGGTTTCTCGTGCCGGTGCCGGCTCAATCAGCGAATTGCAGTTGCTTGGCAAGCCTTCGATTCTCATCCCGTCGCCCAATGTGGCTGAGGACCACCAGACCAAGAATGCGATGGCACTTGTAGATAAAGGCGCAGCCATTCTTGTGCGCGACAGCGACAGCGAGGCTCTCCTGCACAAGGAGATTCTGCGTGTGCTCGACGATGAGGAAACTCTCAAAAACCTCTCGAAAAACATTTCTGCCATGGCTCTCGCCGATGCCGCCGAGCATATTGTGGATGAAGTGGAAAAAATCATTGGAAAATAAATCTATTGTGTTATGAAAGAGTATAAATCGATATATTTTGTTGGAGCGGGTGGAATAGGAATGTCTGCCCTGGAGCGCTATTGCCTCTCGAAGCAGATGAATGTAGCCGGATACGACCGAACCCCCACCGCGCTCACCGAGGCTCTTGAAAAAGAGGGGGTAAATATCTCGGTTAGCGATGATGTCGCCACAATCCCCGATTTCTGCCGCGACAAGCAAGACACTCTGGTGGTATATACCCCGGCAATTCCCGATACAAACGCCATCCTTTCCTATTTCCGCGACAACGGTTTCGAGGTGGTGAAGCGTGCCTATCTTCTCGGGCTCGTTACACGCGACAGCCTGGGGCTGTGCTTCTCGGGAACCCACGGCAAGACCACCACATCGAGCATGGCTGCCCACATCATGCACCAATCGCCTCTCGGATGCAACGCATTCCTGGGTGGTGTGCTTCGCAACTACGATAGCAATTTCATTCTCGACACTCATTCCCGGTATTCGGTTATCGAGGCCGACGAATTTGACCGCTCATTCCACCATCTCTCGCCATATATTGCCGTGGTAACGGCAACCGACCCCGACCATCTCGATATCTATGGCACCGAGGAGGCTTATCTCGAGAGTTTCGCCCATTTCACCTCGCTTATCAAGGAGGGTGGATACCTCATTTGCCACACCGGTCTCAAACTCAAGCCCCGCCCCGGCAAAGGAGTAACCACCTATTATTATTCGCGCGACAACGGCGATTTCCATGCCGAGAATGTGCGCAAAGGGGATGGCGAAATCGTGTTCGACTTTGTGTATCCCGGCGGAGTGCTCCGCGATGTGAGCCTCGGCGTGCCTGTGGATATCAACATCGAGAATGCAGTTGCAGCGATGGCTGTGTGCCACCTTGCAGGTGTCGATGGCGACACTATGCGCTCGGCAATCGGCTCTTTCCTCGGAGCGAAGCGCCGATTTGAGTTCTGGCTCAAGGAGCCCAATGGCGGCAAGGTGATAATCGACGATTATGCCCATCACCCCGACGAGCTCAAAGCGAGCATCTCGTCGGTGCGCGACCTCTATCCCGGTCGGCGTCTCACCGTCGCTTTCCAGCCTCATCTCTACACCAGAACCCGCGATTTCGCTCCTCAATTCAGCGAGGCGCTCTCGCTTGCCGATGAAGTGATTCTCCTCGATATTTATCCGGCACGCGAACTTCCTATCCCCGGAGTGTCGAGCGAAATGCTGCTTCCCGGCATAAAATGCACAAATAAAATCACTTGTAGCAAAAATAATTTCATAAATACGCTGAAAAATTATAACTTTGAAGTCTTGTTGACTGTGGGTGCGGGAGATATCTGCAATTTCCTTCCCGAAATATGCCAACTTGCAAAGCAACGATAAATGGTAAAGACTATCCTCAAATATTGCCTTCTTGTGCTCCTCGCGGCAGCCGTCATAACGGGTGTTGTGTGGGCTAACATCGTATGGAGCGACGCTCGGTGTGCAGGCGTGGATATCAACATCGAAAACGACGAATCCGGGGTATTTATCACCCGCCAAGGCATTGAAGAGGATCTCGCAAAGCGCGGAATCTCGCTCGAAGGGATGGCGCTTAACCAGGTGCCGTATGAGGCTATCGAAGACACCTTGCTTTCGCTCGACTACATCGAGACTGTCGAATGTTATTCGGCGGCTCAGCCTGTCAACACATCGGCAGCTATCCCATCGAAAGAATTTGGCAGAGTGATAATCAATGTGCGGCAGTTTGCCCCGGTAATGCGAGTATTTCGAGAGGATGGCACCTCCTACTATGTCAATAAAGACGGGAAGCGGATGGAAGCCGATGTGCGTTTCCGCAAAGATGTTCCGGTGGTAACCGGCACATTCACCAAAGATTTCCCTGAAATATCGCTATTGCCGTTCATCAATTACATCGCTGGCGACAAGGCTCTCACCGAACTTGTATCCACGATAAAAGTCGATTCTCCCGAAGATATTTTCATCATCCCCTCGATTGCCGGTCATGTGGTGAATTTTGGCGACATCTCGAATATCGAAGGGAAGTTCAAGAAATTGCAACTCTTCTACGACAAGGTAATCAAGGCAAAGGGGTGGAACGCCTACGACACGATTTCCGTGAAGTGGAACTATCAGGTGGTAGCCACTCAGCGCAATCCCAAGAAGCGTGTTGTCGAAGAGTACGACCCCCAATACGATGAAATGCCGGTGAGCATCGACATGCTCACTCCCATGCCTCAATCTGAGGATGATTCTGTGGGCACGGGGCACTCTAAAACTAAAAAAATTGTAAAAAAATAAGATAATCATCACTTCCTCATCTTTTTATTATGGATAATAAACAATACATAGTTGCACTCGAAATTGGCAGTTCCAAGATAGTTGGAGCCATTGCAACACATTCTGCACTCGCCGGCGTGTCGGTTGTAGCAGTGGAAGAGGAGTCGGTGGTAGATTGCGTCCGTTATGGTGTCATTCAAAACATCGAAGAGGTAAACACTCGCGTGGGGCGCATTATCCACAAACTCGAAAACCGCGCTGTAGTGGCACCCCGCAAAATCAAATCGTTGTATGTCGGTGTTCAGGGACGCTCGATGCACAATTATGTTGCGCAAGTCTCCAAGCAATTCACCGAAACCACTATCACCGAAAAGGTGATAGATGAAATGAAGACCGAATGTCGCGAAATCGCAAAGAAGCAAATCGACGGCTTTGAGATTGTGGGCACTATCCCGCGCAAGTATCTCGTGGATAAGACCGAAACACAGAAGCCGGTGGGAACGCTTGGCTCGAGCATCGATGCCTATTTCAACCTCATCATCGCCAAGCCTCAAGTGAGAGGCAACATTCGCCGCTTGATGGAGAGACAGCAGGTGGAGGTGAACGGCTATTTCGTTGTTCCGAATTGCGTGGCAGAGGCTGTACTTTCCAATGAGGAACGCCGCCTGGGCTGTATGCTCGTGGATTTCGGTGCCGAGACCACTTCGGTGTCGATTTATAAAAACGATGTGCTCATCTATCTCACCACAATTCCTGTAGGCTCGAGAAATATCACCAAAGATATCACCGCACTCAACATCCTCGAGGAGCGTGCCGAGGAAATCAAGAAGAGTGTGGGAAATGCCAATGTGCAGCCGAGCGACAAATCGGTGCTCATTTATGACATTAATTCCGGCGACATCAACAATTATGTCGCTGCTCGCTCGGGCGAAATCGTTGCCAACATTATGGCTCAACTCGAATATGCCAAATGCACCGTTGAGGATATCCCTGCCGGAATCATCATTGTGGGCGGTGGCGTGAAACTCAAGGGCTTTGCCGATGTCATCGCCACCCAGTACAAGGGTAAAATCCGCGAGGGAAATATCGATTCGGTTGATTTCACCAACACCAGAGCTCAAGGTGTGGAATATGTGCCGGTGGTGTCGATGCTGTGTCGTGCCGCTCGAGTGATGAAGGCCGGAGCCTCGTGCTGCTCCGAGCCCCCATCGACAGGCGATGCCACAGGACTCAACCCTACAACTACCGGAAGCACTACCACCACAACCACTACTCCGACTACTCCCGCCAACGGCGACGATGAGAAGAAGCGCAAGAAAGAGAGTCCCGGCAAGATAGCGAAGTTGTTTGGCTCAATCAGGACCAAAGTGGCAAATATCTTTGAAGAGCCCGAGGAGGGAGAAGATGAGGATGATGACGATAACAATAACGACGAATAATATAACGACATGGAAGAAGATTACAGACAGACTCCCGAATTGGACATTTCCAGAGAGAGTGGAATAGAGAAACCTACACCTGTTATTAAGGTGATTGGAGTGGGAGGTGGCGGAAACAATGCCATTAACCACATGTATCGTCAGGACATCTCCGATGTGTCATTTGTAGTGTGCAACACCGATGCGCAGGCACTAAAATGCTCACCGGTTCCAAATAAGCTGCTCATTGGTCCAAACACCACCAAAGGTCAGGGAGCAGGAAATGTCCCCGAAGTGGCGCGTGCCGCAGCCGAGGAGAGTGCCAATGAAATCGCCGAACTTTTCAAGGATGGCACCAGCATGGTGTTTGTAACTGCCGGTATGGGCGGTGGAACAGGTACCGGTGCCGCTCCCGTGGTGGCTCGTATTGCCCGCGAGAACGATATCCTCACCGTGGGTATTGTTACTATTCCCTTCCTCTTCGAGGGGGAGAAGAAGATTCTCAAGGCTCTCAACGGAGCTGACGAGATGAGCAAATATGTCGATGCCTTGCTTGTTATCAACAATGAGCGTCTCACCGACATCTACGGCGACCTTGATTTCTCCAACGGTTTTGCCAAGGCGGATGATATCTTGTCGATTGCCGCACAGAGCATCTCGGAAATCATCACTGTGAACGGAAAAATCAATCTCGACCTCAACGATGTGAGCACCACCCTCAAGGATGGCGGTGTGGCTCTCATCAGCCGCGGTTACGGCGAAGGCGAAAACCGTATCACAAAGGCGATTCAAGACGCCCTCAACTCTCCGTTGCTTCGCAACCGCGACATCGAAGGCTCCAAGAAGATACTTTTCAACATCTACTACAACCCAAACGACACCGAAAAACCTTTCAAGATGTCGGAATTGAACGAGTTTACAAGTTTCATGAACCAGTTCTCCGACATGGATGTTATCTGGGGTGTTAGCTACGACGAGACACTCGGCAGCAAGGTGCGTATCACAATTCTCGCCTCGGGATTTTCGGTAACTATCACCGACGACAGGGAATTCGGCACACAGCCGGCAGTGAGCACCGAAACTTCGACGCAGACAACCACCAACGAGGTTCAACGCATCGCCGAGGAGTATGGCTCCGACAAAGTGAACGCGCAGCGTCAGCAGCAGGCTCGTGCTCGATACATAATCCTCACCCCCGACCAGTTTGACAAGGAGGATGTGCTCGCAATATTCGAGCGTTATCCCACCTACAACCGCGACTCGAAGGTTAAGGACCTTATCAGGGAGGCTTCCAAGAACTCAAACGACGGTGCCGGCGACAACCTCCATGTCTCCGATCCTGCTACCATAGTGTTTTAAGCCACAGGACTGTTATGGAACTTCTCAAAAAGCGCATTCTCGAAGATGGCAAATGCTATCCCGGCGGTATCCTCAAGGTGGATAGTTTCATAAATCACCAGATGGACCCCGACTTGATGTTCAAGATAGGGGAAGAATTTGCGCGCCTATATGCCGATTGCGGCATCAACAAGATTGTAACCATCGAAGCGTCGGGTATCGCCCCGGCAATCATGGCAGGGCATGTGATGCACCTCCCGGTGGTGTTCATCAAGAAGAAAGAGCCGAAGACCATGAGCAATATGCTCTCCACGGTGGTTCACTCTTTCACCAAAGACCGCGACTACACCGTGTGTATCAGCGCCGATTTTCTCACGCCTGCCGACAAAGTGCTCATCATCGACGACTTTATGGCATACGGCAACGCCTCGATGGGCATCCTCGACCTCGTCAACAAGGCGGGAGCGCAGGTGGGCGGCTTCGGGTTTATCATCGAGAAGACCTTTCAGGGCGGCGGCGACAAATTGCGAGCGATGGGCTATCGCGTCGAAAGCCTCGCCATGGTGAGTAGCCTCGACAACTGCTCCATCCAACTGAAATAAAGAGAGTGCCGCCCCCGAGCCCGAGGGTGGCACTCTTTAGATATAAAGATTCTTGGACCGGAGTCGTTACACAGTGAGGATTTCTTTCTCCTTGGCTGCAAACACTTCATCGATTTTCTTCATATACTGGTCGTGCATTTTCTGCACCTTAGCCTCGGCATCCTTCTCGACATCCTCGGGCATACCCTCTTTGATGGCTTTTTTCAAGCCCTCGATGGCATCGCGGCGAGCGTTGCGGATAGAGATTTTGGCTTGTTCGGCTTCGTTTTTCGATTGCTTAACAAGTTGCTTGCGGCGTTCCTCGGTGAGAGGCGGGATGGAGAGGCGAATCACCTCGCCATTGTTTTCGGGGGTGATACCCACTTCCGAATTGATAATAGCGCGCTCAATCTCCTTGAACATCTTCTTCTCCCAAGGAGTGATGGTGATAGTGCGAGCGTCGGGCACCGAGATATTGGCTACATTGGAAATAGGCGCGGGGCTGCCGTAGTAATCCACTCTGATTCCGTCGAGGATTTTCGGGTTTGCCTTGCCTGCGCGAATGTGGGCGAGAGCCTCGTCGAGAAATTCCACTGCCATTTGCATTTTCTCTTCGGCTGGTTTAAGATAGAAATTAACGTCGTTCATATTGTGAAATTTTTGATATTGTACTAATAAACAAGTGTGCCTATTTTCTCACCGTTGAGCACCTTCTTGAGGTTGCCCGGGGTGTCCATGTCGAACACGATAATCGGGAGACCGTTTTCCTTGCACAGGGTGGTGGCTGTGAGGTCCATAACCTTGAGTCCGCGAGTGTAGATTTCATCATAAGAGATTTCGTCGAATTTGGTCGCGGTGGGGTCCTTCTCCGGGTCGGCAGTGTAGATGCCATCCACGCGGGTGCCTTTGAGCATCACCTCGGCTTCCACCTCAATGCCGCGGAGTGCAGAGCCGGTGTCGGTGGTGAAGAAAGGATTGCCGGTGCCGCCCGACAAGATAGCCACTTTCCCTGCCTTGAGAGCGTCGATAGCCTCCCATTTGCTGTAATATTTGCCAATAGGATACATGTTGATGGCGGTAAACACCTGAGCCGGTTGTCCAATGCTCTCGAGAGCCGAACTCAATGCAAGAGAGTTGATAACTGTGGCGAGCATACCCATCTGGTCGCCCTTCACACGGTCAACACCCTTTTTAAGACCGGAAACGCCGCGGAAAATGTTGCCGCCACCGATTACGATGGCAACTTCGACACCCGATTGGGCGATTTCCATGATTTGCTGAGCGTATTCGCCAAGACGCACAGGATCAATGCCATAGCCTTGCGCACCCATAAGCGATTCTCCACTGAGTTTAAGTAGGATTCTCTTGTATTTTGATCTCATGACGGTATAGTTTAATATTTTCTACACAAATTTAATTGATAGAAGTGATTCAACCAAAAATAACACCAAAAAAAGCACAATCCCCCGCGAATTTTGTGGATATTACTCATATCACAAGGTAAATATCAGGGAGTCTTGTACACAAATTTGTTTGCGATGCTGATTATACCAACGTCGAGAAATAATATTTGGGAATTCTTTAGACACTCGATATTTCGACGAAGAAACAGATTGTCTTGAATATTTCTGAATTGGTTGGAAGAGCCATTTTATCTAAATTGGAGCACTTGTGAATCGCACTATTTCGATGCATACTTCCAAAATTTTTCTAAAAATTCCTTGAATATGTCGATGATTATACCGAACTTTGCGATGAAGCCATGCATAATAGTAAATAATGATTTGAGTGCTTTAATTTACTAAATAATCAGCGATAAGTGCAATTCTTAATGATAGACCTTTATAATAAGTAATACTAAATATGAATGAGCATTACGATATATTCATAAGTTACAAACGCAAGAGCCTACCGACTGCGAATAACTTGCATTATAGGCTGACCACGCGAGGGTACTCCACATTCTTCGACTTGGAAGAAATGGGTAGAGATAATTTCAATGTACAATTGCTCAAATATATTGAGAATGCCAATGATGTATTTGTTATTCTTGAAGAAGGTTCATTAGATGGATGTAAGAGCGAAAATTGGGAGGAAGAAGATTGGTTTTGCCATGAGATAGCATTCGCATTAGAGAATAAAAAGAACATTATTCCCATCCTTTTGAATGGATATCAAATGCCATCAATGGATTATTTCCCAGACAAGTTGAAAGAACTGAGCCTAAAAAATGCTCCCGAATTCAACTTCTCTTTCTTTGAAGCATACATCGACAAACTTATCGAGAAGCAATATCTCATTTCAAAACCCAGTTTGCAGGAAAAGGCGACATCTGTGTTTAAGTTCTATTCCAATGAG
>JBJEKB010000015.1:0-5859 GCA_051878395.1 Muribaculaceae bacterium | reverse complement strand
GAAAAACAAATTCAAGACGCTTTTTTCGGCTATTGCAGCGATTTCGGGAACCATTATGTTCACTTCTTGCTCCACGACGAGCAATGTAACTACATTTGTGGTGTTGCCCGATACACAAACTTATTTGGAACAATGCCCCGAGGTTTTCGACTCGCAAGTCGATTGGCTGGTTGAAAACCACAACAAGATAGATGCGGTGTTTCAGGTGGGCGACCTCACGCAAGACAATTCTCCTGTGGAGTGGGCTTATATGCAAAAAGCATTTAACCGCATCGATAAAGCCGGAATCCCTTATGCTATAGCGTGGGGCAATCACGACATTGGCAGCAGCCCAGGTAAATACTCTGATGTGCACAACACCACAGTGGCAAACAAGTATTTCCCCATTTCGGAATATAGTAAAAAGAAATATTGGGGTGGAAGTGCCGATGGAAAAACTCTGGACAACTATTACATTAATCTCAAATCGGGAGGATTTGATTGGCTTATATTAAATCTTGAATTCGGACCATCTAACGAAGCCCTGCAATGGGCTAACGATGTCATTGAGAAAAATTCCGATAAACTTGTGATTCTAAACACTCATGCCTATTTGTATAGCGACAGCACTTTGCACGACGGAGAAGACTGGTGGTTACCTCAAAACTACGGCATAGGGAAGGAACCGGGACGCACGGTTAACGATGGTGCCGCAATTTGGGAGAAATTGCTATCGAAACATCGCAATGTGGTAGCCGTTTTCTGCGGCCACATACTTAAAAGTGGCGTAGGAACGTTGGTTTCCGAAGGAAATAACGGAAACAGGGTGTATCAGATGCTGGCAAATTTCCAACGCGGAGTGGAAGGTAGCAAATTGGGCGGTGAAGGCTACTTGCGCATAGTGTCTTTCAATCGAAAGACAAAGCAAATCTACGTAAAGACCTATTCCACATGGAATAAAGCCTATCATCCATCGGAGCATCACAATTTTGTGTTTGACAACGTCGATTTCGAGAGCTATTTCGATAAAGAAGCAAAATAAATTTCTTAAATCCTAATCATATTCCCCTCTCTTACCTCTTGCCCCTTACCTATATAAACCCACAAGCCCTCCGCCGCAAAAGGGCGAGCGTCAGCGAGCCACTCCGAGTTTTCTGAGACCTCCATGAAACTCGCTGACACCCGCAACTTGCAGGCGCAAGCCTGCAATGAAGCGCGCTGTCCCGCTACCGATAGCGGCACCCCGAAGCGGGTGCTCCCGATCATAACCCCGCTCTTACGCAGTTGAGCGGGGATCAGCAATAGAGAGGAAAATGCGTGCCAAAGGTACGCCCCTTGAAGCATAGCGGCGGCTCCAACATGCCGTCCGACACCGCCCATCGCGCACAAGCACACGTTAAATCAAGGTTAAATCCCAAAAATCGGCGCGTTTTGCATTTTCCACCGCTCCCGCCGTGCTATCTTTGCCACCGAGATGCTCCTTGACATGATGCCGCCCATAAAAAACACCCGGAGCCGAAGCCCCGGGTGCCGACTAAATTTTATTATATGTCTCTGTTTCGGTGCTTCTACGCAGCCGTTCAGAGAGGTACCCGAAACGTGCCTCGCGGCAAGATGCGAGCTTTATTTCACTATGATTTTTTGTGCATTACTATTTGCTATCACTACATAGATGCCTGCGGGGAGGGGTATCTGCGTGTTTTGAGAAGCAATACCGGTTGCAACGCTCCGTCCGTCGATGCCGACAATCTCGTAGTGCATGTCGCCGGCGACAACTGCCATCCCTTCGGCGCCGTAGGCTCTCACTGCAGGAATTTCGGCTGAATTCACACCGCTAAAGTCGTTTGTCTCGGTGATTGTCCCGAAGGTGCTCCAGAACGAGTCGGCTTCGTAAGCCGCTTTGCTGCCTGTCGGCACAAATAACTGCTTGGATGCTGTGCCACTGATGCTTGTAGTCTCGGCTGTTGGGGGAACGGCTGCAGCTACACACACATTGGCAAGTTTCGCGCAATCGGCAAGGACGTAAGCGCCGAGATATGTGAGTGTCGAGGGCAGAACCACCGTCTCAAAGTTGTTTCCGCTCAATGCGTTCTTCTCTATTCTCGCACAACTCTTTGGCAGTGTGATTTCGGTGATGCCACAGTCCTTGAAAGTGCCTTCGTTTATAGTAGTGATTTCGTTTGCCGGGTCAAACACCACCTTTTGGAGTTTGCTATCTTGAAACGCTGTGCGCTCGAGTGTCGTTACTCCTGCGCCAATCACAAGCGTTTCGGCTGTGAAGCGATACCAGCCCTTGCACGCACCCTCGCCTATCGTGGTGAGCGTCGAAGGGAAATTAATCTCCTCGAGATATGTCAAGCCCTCGAAACAATGTCCGCCCAACTCCTTGAGTCCTTCGGGAAGCGAAATCGAGGTGATGCCGTAGCAGTTGCAAAATGCCATGTAGCCTATCTTCTCTACCTTGTCGGGGAATACAAGTTCGCCTGTAATTTTGCTACATCCGTTGAAAGCCCAGTCGCCAATTTCCTTGAGGGATGCCGGCAGTTCGAGCGACTCAAGAGGCGCCGCACACAGGGCATATTCGCCTATCTTCTCAACCGACTGCGGAAGAATCACCCGTTTTAGAATTATTGCGTAGTGAGTCTCTCCCGGATTGGCTTGCAACGGAGTGGGACACAGCCCTTTGGCGGGAATCTCATTCCCCTCGATAGTGCAGTCGCCAAGGTCGAGATATTCAAGGTGTCTATTCACCATCCACGAAATCGGTGTGAGGTTTTTGTGCGATAGATAGCCGTTTACCTTCATCGAGTCGATTGTGAGGGTGTCGTTGCCGAGAATCTCGCGCACATCGCTGCTTGCATCAAGGTTTATAACCCTAACTTCGGCGTTAATCGCCATTGCGGCAACCGCCGCCATCAAAAATGATAATAAATGTCTCATAGTGAAAAAATTTAAATTAGTTTATAATGATATTTGTTTAATTTCGCAGGTCGCAGAAGCAACCTGCGAAGAAAATTTTACTTAATAATATGAGCAGAGCCTAATACAATTCCATTTTCAACCACCGACACTAAATATGTTCCGCTGGGATAATCAGATGTTAGTATCGATATTTGGCTTTCTCCGGAATGCATTAAAAACTCTTTGTGAATGTTTGTCGAGGTTACACCATTTATAATTATCATCGTATTGTTATTGGCTGGTCGAGATAATGTAATCTCAATATTATTAACAAACGGATTAGGAGACACACTCTCAATTATCGGAACATTGTCGAGATTAACAGTTGCATAATTTACAAATCCATTGTCAGAAGCCACTCTCAAACTATATGTTCCGGCTGCAACTGCAGCATCCAATTCTATTGATTTACCTGTTCCTACTGAGTTGCCACCATCATCGCTCCATTCATATGTAGCAGGCACATCAATATTGGTCTCTCTAAGTGAATACATTCCACTTTCTAACTCCACATCGATTATGGGTGCTAAATACTCACCAACTTCAGGGTAGTTGACTGTTACAGTAGTTCCTGAAACAAGTTTACCGCTACTATTCTCATAACGTAACAAATCCACATCAAATCTTTGCCCTGCTAAAAGTGGAGATTGTGATATAAAGTTATATGAGAATCTAATTGAGTCACCGGATTCTCTTACACTAATTTTAGAGATACTGCTTTCCTCACTACATAGGTAGAATTTTCTCGGATTGGATGAATATGTTACAACATCGTTTGCAACACATCCATTTGCTTGCCAATTTTGATATGCCGTAGGTGACAGTTCCATTGCCATCTCCAAGTAGTCAAATGCCTGTGGTGTGATTGCATTCACCTTATAAATACATTCAAGTGAATCGGGCATAACATAGAAATTAAAGTCTCTAACATTTGAATCATATACGCATCTGCTATGTTGAGCTATATTATTGCTTTCCTTTATTGATGCTATTGTTGCTTCTGTCGCCTCAATAGGGTCAGCGTATCCCATTCGCTCTGAGTTTGATAGACGAGCCAAAAAATTAAGCGGTATAGCATGATAATTGTATGCCCTTATAAAATCCTGGGGCAATGACACCTCAAATGCAAATATTTGGCAGTTTTCCGATGTAATTACAGATGTCAACCTTGTTGGATACAACTCATTGGAATAAATTTTGTTGAATGTAGAACGCGCTTCGCCCATCCACACTCTCCTGTCGCTATTCAGCATTAGGTTGGTCCAATACAGGTGAAGAAACTGATTAGCCGTTGAATAATCATCTTGCCCTCGGTTCCAAACTCTAACGTAGGCATACACTTTGGGAAAATTGTCAGACGTAGAGAAATTTAGTATTTCATCCTCTTGATGTTCAATTCCATCCGGCTGCATTCTTACCCAGATATCCGGACTTTGCCAATATCTCGTAATTGTATCGGGTTCTTTTCCTGTATCACTATTGCTATCTCTTACATATAAATCTACTCGATCAGGAATGTTATTTATAGCAAGATCTTCTTGAATCGAAAGCGGATAGGAGTGTATCCCGGAATTTGTATTAGTTTCTAATCCCTTTGCATAGAAATATGCTTCCTCAAGTGTGATTTTTCCATTCTCATCAGAATCAGAACCTATTGAATTACCATTAAGGTCATAACCATGCATCGCCGTTGACCAATTATAAAGGAATTCCGTGAATGGAATATTTTCACATGATGCCGCTGATTCTGTTTGTTCTGTTGAATAGGTAATAACTCTACCTGTTCCAGCCAATTCCCCTGCAAAACCCTCTGCCATGCTTTGCCCGAGAATGAAACTTATATTCTGAACCGTCAAGTCATCAAACCATAAGCCGAAATTATGAGCAAATATGTGTTGCCCGTCCCAAAGTTGAAGAAAATATTGCTCTGATTCTTCGGAATACCCCGAGCTGCCTACAACAAACACAAACAATTGACAACTGCCATCTATCGATGTTCCTAAATTCTCTTTTAGCGTTGCTAAGCCGTTTAATGTCGCAGGATAAAAATTATCTCCAAACCCATCATTATCCAAATCATGACTTACTGCAGCATATCCGCTACTATCAGCCAATTTTAGAGAATCGGAAGGAGTATTTTCTCCCATTAAAGTAAATATCCTATCACCATCAACTCCATATCGTTCTTTTAATACCTTAAAGATATATGAACAATCATTCCAATATCTCTCAAGAAAATCATTTTTCCCTGATGCACAATTTAGAATCACTGCATAAGTGTTATTATTTATACTTGTTACCGGTGCTATATTGCCATAATTCAAAGTGGGTTTCATGGTTGAATTTGCGCCATACAGATTCCTGTGATTGCACATTTTAAGTTCAACATTAGATGGAAGCATCTTGCCGGGGAGTTTAACACTCTTTGTCGCATTTCCCTTAAATTTTTCACTCTGAACATAAATGTATCCACAATTATGACTCCAATTCTTATTTGGCTCTTCGTCAACTACTATAAGCCAATGTTGATTCATTGTTACCCATGACGACGAGTCATTTAACACACTTGCATCGCACTCAAATTCATTATCAATTAAAGATGTATGACCTATATAGTAATCAACATCAGTACGATTATCATACCAAGACTTGGCAATATTTAATGCCTCGTCCTCGCTGATATATACAGGAATTAAATCTCCTATATTAATAGGTGGAACAGTATCAATAACTCCGATTTCAGATTGGGCAATTGATGAAAATGCCACAAAGCACATTTGAATAATTAAAATTAACTTCTTCATATAATATAAATTTAGGGTTTGATTAATAAATAAGTAGTTGGTTAATCAATAATTAGTGTTCCTTCGTAGGTTACGGAGGGGGACTGCACGCGGAGGGTATAAACTCCCGGCTCGA
>JBJEKB010000014.1:0-5908 GCA_051878395.1 Muribaculaceae bacterium | reverse complement strand
CGGGAATAATCGACGGCACACGTGATTATAAGGCTTTCTGCTTCAGCGAAGGAGAAGTGAGAGTTGCGCCATTGTTGGAATATAATCAGTCGTATTTCACACAATGGATTCCAAGCGGTGTGTGCGACGATTTTAAAAGCGAATTGCTATTCTATAATAGCATGAAATGTGAGGTGAATGTGGCAGAAAGAACGATAACAATGCGCTACAAATACACCGAGAACGATTATGGCGTAATCACCTGGAAAATCGTGTCGCTTGACGCCGACCGATTGGTGGTTGACAGAGAGGAGGAAATAGCAAACGGAAACACGGATTTCGGTGAGACTGAGAAACAAATACATCTTGTTCCGGCAGATAAGAAGTATCGTTCAAGGTGTATTCTCAAACCTGTGAATCGCAATGCCTACTCTCACTTGTTGGAAATTTCAAAATGTAAGGAATACTATTTGGAACATCTAAGCACTTTTCATCCGCAAGAAGTGTCGAAATGTGAGAACAGCGAGTGGTGGCTCCATTTTGGATGCTCGCGCTAAAATTGCTTAATCGAGAATTTTTAGTCATAAGAGGTGAGCGCCCGGGGCTTCGGTTCCGGGTGTTTTGTTTGGCGGCGACATCATGTCAAGGAGCTTCTCGGTGGCAAAGTTAGCACGGCGGGAGCGGTGGAAAATGCAAAACGCGCCGATTCTGGGGATTTAACCTTGATTTAACATGTGCTTGAGTGCGATGGGAGGTGTCTGATGGCATGTTGGTGCTGCCGCCATGCTTCAAGGGGCGTACCTTTGGCACGCATTTTCCTCTCTATTGCTGATCCCCGCTCAACTGCGTAAGAGCGGGGTTATGATCGGGCACGCCGCGCTGCGGCTTTCGGAGGCGTGTAGCGGCACGCGCTTGGTCGCGTGTGTGCGCTGCGATAGCAGCGCTCGGTCGCGTCGCGCCTGGCTGTCATCGTCGCTGCCTTGGCGGAGATGAGGCGTTGTGTGTAGCGGGACAGCCTGCCACCGCCTCCGGGGTGGCAATTTTGGGGGCGTTCTTGGCACTCCGGGCATGTCGCCGACACCCCGGTCGGCTCAATACCCGGCTACGCACAGCTGCCACCACCTCCGGGGTGGCGAATTACCTTGCCTTTTGTCATCGTCTCCGCCATCGTCGGAGGGCGTACGCTGCGCTGCGCCAATCAGCAGCCGCTATGTCGCTCTCGATGGCGAGCGTCAGCGAGCTACTCGGAGAACTCGGAGCGGCTCGGAGTGGCTCGCTGACGCTCGCCCTTTGGGACGACGAACTTGCGGTGGCTCTCTGACGCTCGCACCGTGGACAACGGGCTTGGAGCGGATTGCGGCGGAGTGGCGGTATCTTATGTCCAATTTATTAAATTTTGGTGGGATGATTGCATTTGTAATACAAATATATTATCTTTGCGGTGTAAAATATTACAATATGGATATAGTAGTACCTAAAAAGAATCAAAGTTTCCGCTTGCCGGTCGAACTTATTGAGCGTTTGCGACAGCTCGCAAAGCGTGAGAATAGAAGTCTTAACAACTTTGTTGAGACTCTGCTTCTTGAAGCCGCATACTGCGAGCCAAATGATGAAACCCTTTCCGCTATGAAAGAGGCTCAAAGCGGCAAGCTGCGAAACACCACCCCTCTTGACCTATCGTCTATCGAGGCGATGGAACGCTCGATGGAATTATGAAAACATTGCACCCCACATCTCAATTCAAGAGGGATTACAAAAGGTTTCGCAATAATCCCAAGAAGTTGGGAAAACTTATGACAATACTCAATATGCTCCAATCCGAAATACCTATTCCGGATGAGTACTATCCACACATGCTTACAGGCAATTATGAAGGGTATATGGAGTGCCACATCGAGGGTGATTTTCTTCTTATATGGTTTGACTATGAAACCGACCAAATAGACCTCGTTCGTCTTGGTTCTCATTCCGAGCTGTTCAAGTAACAGATGTTCGCGCGGGATTATTTGGTCATGGCGGCGATGGAGAGGAGCTTGTGCCCGATGCGGCAGTAGATGCATTTGCGGGCTTCGCAGTAGTTGCGGCGCAACTGGATTAGCGCTTGCGACACGAGGGCGGAGTCGGCTTTGAGTCCGCATTTCTCAAATAGCTGTACGATGTTGTTGCGCTCGGGCTTGAGCCATTCGAGGAGCTGGATGGCTCGCAAGGTGGTGTCGTAGTTGTCGATAGATTCACCGTAGGCGTAGAAAAGCGGCGCGACGGTGTTGATTAGGATAATATCCACCGAGGAGCGTGAGAGCGCCTTTTGGGCAGTGGCAGTTGGGGAGTCGAAACTGTAGTGTGTAGCCCAGTAGCCGGTGAGGTTGATGTCGAAGAGATTGCGCAATGCGGGTTCGCCATCGGCTTCGATGATGTTGGTGAACAGTCCGAACCCGCCGTGGAGCATCTGAGCGAGCATGGCGATGCGACGGTGGGGGAATCCCTGCGGACGCACGCGGAACATTTTCCAGATGGTGCCTTCGAGAGGTCGGAGGTCGAACTTGTTGGCGAGGAAGGCATATTCGCGGCAGAGGCTTTGGTAGTAACTGTCGCCGCGGTGCAGATTGGGGTCGAGGAGTCCGGCGTTGCCGAAAAGGAGAGCCTCGATTTGCGTGAGCGAGTCGCTGTGCTTTCCCACGAGCCTCAGCGGAGTGCGCCGAGCGAGCCGTTCGAAGGCGTCGTTGTTGATGCCGAAGCCGAGATTTCGCGCCAGGGTAACGTAGCACACATCCTCCCAGCTGCCGCTGAACGCTTTGAGCAGTTCCTTAGCCTTGTCGGCTTTCCCCTGGAGGCGCTCGAAGGCGAGAGCCTCAACCCACTCGGTGATGGTGATGTGGGGCGTTGACGCAATTTCGGTGCCGCACATGAGTTGCGACGATGACTCGATGAATTGGCGGTAGCGCTCGTTGAAATGCACCGAGCAGTGCATCTCGCATTGCGGAATCACCTCGCCGTTGCTGCGCATCACCGGGGCATCGTCTTTATCGACGACATGGAGAATCACGCTGTCGTAGGCAGGGTCGGAATCGTGGTGATGGCGGAACCAGTCGGATGCGCGCACATGGATTTCGACATTTCCAACCCACATTTCGCGGTCGATTTCAATTTTGGCGTTGAAAAAGTCGGGACCGGCGTCGGTGTTAAGCACTCCGGGGTCGATAACCCTGATTCGCTTGCCATCGACGGTGCTGAGCCCTTGCGACTCCCACAGGCGGTGTTGCCACACATATTGCATCAACTTTTCCATGGACAGAGAATAAAATTGCCCATAAAATTAGTGAATATCGTGAAAACGAGCAACAAAACCACGGAAAAAACGGCTACATGAGCATAATGTTGTGTTTTGCACACTCCTCAATCTGCTCTTCGGGCCAAATCGAGGCTTGCACCTCGCCGATGTGGGCTTTTTGGAGCAGGAACATACAGAGGCGGCTCTGACCGATACCGCCGCCGATAGAGTAGGGCATGTCGCCATTGAGCAAGTGGCGGTGGAAACTGAGGTTGAGGCGTTCCTCGCAGCCGCGCAATTTCAACTGGCGGCGGAGCGCTTCCTCATCGACACGGATGCCCATCGACGAGAGTTCGAAAGGAATCTCGAGGACATGGTTCCAGAGGATAAGGTCGCCGTTAAGTCCGAGGAAGCCGTCGCTATTGGGGGTGCTCCAGTCGTCGTAGTCGGGGGCGCGCCCGTCGTGTGGCTCGCCGTTGGAGAGCTTGCCGCCGATGCCGATGATAAACACGGCACCGTAACGCTTGGCAGCCTCCGCCTCGCGCTCCTTCGGCGACAAATTGGGGAATTCCTGCAGCAACTGCTCGGCGTGGACAAATGCCACATCCTCGGGGAGCACCGGGGTGATGTGCGGGAATCGCTCATAGACGATTTGCTCGGTTTCGCGCAGCGCGGCATAGATTTTGCGCACTACACTCTTCAGGAAGTCGAGATTGCGGTCGGCGGCGGTGATAGTGCGCTCCCAGTCCCACTGGTCAACGTATAGCGAGTGCAGATTGTCGAGTTCCTCGCAGGCGCGGATTGCGTTCATATCGGTGTAAAGTCCGTATCCCGGCGCGATGGCGTAAGCCCCGAGCTTGGCGCGCTTCCATTTAGCGAGCGAGTGCACCACCTCGGCGTGCCTGTTGCCCATGCACTGAATGTCGAATCCCACCGGCGACTCCACCCCGTTGAGGTCGTCGTTGAGGCCGGTGCCGGAGAGCACAAAGAGCGGAGCGGTAACGCGCCTCAGATTGAGCGCCTTGGAGAGGCGTTCCTGAAACGACTCCTTGATGAGTTTGATAGCCACCTCGGTGGTTTCGGGTAGCAACTTGAGTTTATAACATTTTGGTATAATCAAAGCCATAAGTTCTGAAAATTTGTATTAATATCTGCAATAATTGGCGCATTTTGAGCGATGATAAAAGTTTTAAGGCGGCAAAATGGCACCAAAGCCTCGGCAAAGATAGTGCAAACCGGCGTAAAAACAAAATAAATCCAATCTAATTTTGATTCCGAGGCGTTTTGAGGCGTTTCCGCGGTGTCAGCTGAGCCCGAATTTGTAGTTTTGCGGGAAAAAATATGCCGCCTAACGCTCACGCGCTAAGCGGCATCAACTCAAAAAAACAATCAAATATTTATCTATGAAAAAACTGTTGTTTTATTAGTTGGATGCGGGTGTTTTATTGCATGAAGGTTTGTTTGCGCATTCTTTTTTGGGACCGCCCTCACCACGTGGTCTCTTGGTGCGCTTGCCGTCTTTGAATCGTGAGATTTTCGACTGCATTGTTTTCTCGCATTTGAGGAACTTCATGAGTTGAGGCGCAGTGAGCACACTTTTAAGTTTGCCAATACATTTTTCCTGAGCATCGAGCACCGCGCGGTTGTAGTTGATGCGGTCGATGACGATTTGTGCTGCTTCATCGACGGTTTTCACTTCATCCTCTTTGTGAGGCTTGGTAGGGCGCTTGATTGCGCTCACTTCGTCGAGAAATTCCTTGTAGATGGGGATAAATTTCTCGGTTTGCTCGGGAGTGAGGAGCAGTTGCTCTTGCATGTATTTAACTTTGGCGTTGAAAACTTCTTGCGCTTTAGCGGGGTCGATTTTTCTTTGTGCGCACAAAGCCGAAGCTGTGAGTGCGAAAGCTGTGAATATTAAAATAAATCGTTTCATTGTTTCAGGTGTTTTAATGATTAACTATATGTGATTAATATTCCGGAATTTCATCGACGGAGTAGGTGTAAAGAGCTTGTGTTTCCTCGTAGGAGAGCGAGTTGAGCACCGTGTCGAGGTCGGGCGAGGCGGCAATAATCTCAGCCTGGTCGAGCGAAGCCGATTCGTTGAAGTGCCAGAGGAGCACACCGGCTAAAACGGCAGCCGCGGCGGCAGTTGCGACATACACCCGGCGCATGATTCCTGTGCGGCTTCGAGAGGCGCGAGCGATGGCGTTTTCGGCGCATCTATCCACAAGCCCCGAGATGTATTCGGGAGTCTCCTTGAGGGGCGTTCTCTTGTTTAACGAATCAAAATTGTTCATAACACATTCTCTTTAAGTACTTTTTTTATTTTTTCAACGGCAAAATGGTAGTTGGTCTTCAACGTATTAACATTTTTGCCGGTGATTTTGGCAATTTCCTCGTAACTCAACTCGTCGTAGTAGCGCATATTGAAAGCGATGCGTTGCTGAGTGGGGAGCGAGAGCAGCGCCTTTTGGAACAGCAGTTCTATCTTTTCGCTGTCGGGCGAAGCCTCGGTGGTGAGTTCTTGATAGAGAGTCGGCGACACCGAGTCTATCGAGCTGAACCATCCCGCGCGGCGGTTGAGCCATCGGATGCTCTCGTTGGTGGCGATGCGGTAAATCCACGTTACAAGCGTGCTTGCCTCGTTGAATTTGTCGATGT
>JBJEKB010000013.1:0-5910 GCA_051878395.1 Muribaculaceae bacterium | reverse complement strand
TTTATTTCGTTTAGCAATGATTTATGCTTATCCCCACTAGATTTCCGCTGAGCCGGGATTCAGGGCAACTTGAAGTTGCTCCCGATACGAATTAGGGAATCTTTACATGAAAAAAGTTATGTTATTGGTGTGCTTGTTAATGGCAAGTTCTACCATTTGTTTCGCTCAGAGGAATGCGAAAGGAACCGAGAAGGTTTTTGAACAATCCCAAACTCGCTTCACAGAGCCTGAAGTCAGGACCTTTATTAATCCGGTAGTGGC
Source organism: Muribaculaceae bacterium (assembly GCA_051878395.1). Lineage (GTDB taxonomy): Bacteria > Bacteroidota > Bacteroidia > Bacteroidales > Muribaculaceae > W0P31-042. The sequence goes on along the minus strand of JBJEKB010000013.1, from coordinate 5,649 downwards.
AGATATGAAAATGCTTCTCACCACAAGACAGGAATATGGTCCATACGTGTTTAATCTATCTCGTCCATTTGGTGAATTGACACAGTACCAAGTGGAAGAATTCAAGAAAACATCGTTGTATCGAGCCAATAAAGAGGCTGGTGCCGATATAATGATTGCAGCGTTGTTTAATGTATATGTCAATGACAATGACAAACAAAAATTGATTATTGATGTGTCGGGATTTCCAGCCATATATACAAATTTTCATATTGTAAATATCGATGACGAGAAAGAGTTAAAGATGATTGAAACAATATATGGTAATTCTTATTGGATTAACGGACAGATGAAAGATAGAGTAAATCAAAACGCAGTACAGTAACCTTTATTATTAACATAACAAATTAAATCACAATGAAAAGATTAATTTTAGTCGCCGTGATTGCCTTCATAGGGATTTCGGCAAGTGCACAAATTGTACAAAGTACAATGTTGAACATTAAGAAAGAGAATAAAACCACATGGTTTGTTCGCGCCGGCATGTCAATAAATAATGCTGCGGGTGATGCTACAAAAGAAGTTAAAGACGATGGAGCATCGGTAGGCTCAAAATTTGGCTATGATGTTTCAGTCGGGTTTCAGCGAAGAATTGGATCAAGCGGTCTTTATTGGGGTGAAGAACTCGGATTTGGAACTCGTGGAGCCAAAATGTCTTATAAAGATGAAGAAGGTGAAGAAAATTCGTCTTTATTGGCACATAATGTAAAATTCCTGCCATTTGTGTTAGGTTATAAATATGGCATAACTGATGATATCAAGTTGGATGCTCATTTAGGTGGATTTGCAAGTTATGATATTGCAGGAACCGGTAGTACCGAATGGAAAGACGGATATGATGATGGTGAAAAAGCCGATTCTTCACTTGGGGAACTTGATGAAGATGAAGGCTATCAAAGATTTGACGCCGGAATCCATGTAGGTATAGGTGTGTGGTATAAGCGCTACAATTTAGACCTCAGTTATCAAAAAGGTTTCATTTCTGTAAGTGATTATTTCAATAATAAGTCGGTTTGTTCGAGCAATCTTATGATACGACTTGGTATTTCATTTTAATGAGATGAACAAGATAGTTTTATTAACTGCAATGCTGGGTTTTGTGCCCGGCATTGCCCTTTTTGCCGATTCTTCGGTGGAACAGGTAAATGTGGTTTCAAATTTGGTATTTGATGAAGATGGAGAAGTTGTAATTGCAGATTCTGTAAAATATGATGGGAGAAATTGTGAAGAGCTTCTTGCAAATGCGATGATGTTTGTAATTGATAATCTCAATGTTGAAGAGGAAGAGTATCCCGTCTTAGATCATAAAAATTTCTCTTTTTATATTAATAGCAGATATGAATTGAAAACCGGAAAGAATAATTTGATTGACAAACTTAATGAAGTGACATACAAATATACATTGACTATAATGGCAACAAATCAAAGTGTGTCATATAAGGTGTCAAATATAGAAGCATCATTCAAAGAGAGAGGGATAATCCCAAAGAAAATGTCCATTACAAAATTATATGCATCGCCCAAAAAACAACACAAGGAATTGGTAGATAAATTTTTTGATATTAATAAAGTGTTTCTTAATCGATTGATAGAGTATATTAGAGACACTCGACTTGAACCTGTTGCACATTGGGAAGAGGTTGCCAATGGGGATGTTGTGGCAGGGATGAACAAGACCGAGGTAAAGCTTTCTATAGGTGTTCCGGAAATAGAACGAATTATGGGAGATGGAGAGAAATGGATGTATTCAAATGATTATGTAGTATTATTTAAGGATGGGAGTGTTGTGAGGGTGATAAAATGAGGGAAAGATGTGGTGTTGAGGAAAAATTTTTGTAATTTCGCAAGTGAACAATAAATATCGTAATTATGGATGATATCAAGAAACACCACGATGATTTGTATCTTGTTGAGTATCAATGGATACCACAACTTGTAGATGATATAAACGCCAGGGAGGTGGATTGGCACATATTGGATGCCGTGGATAGTTGGAAGACTTTTTTTGACGAGAAATACCCGGGACTCACTTTCGACTGGGAGGAGATGCGTCATGAGGTGTTTAAGGTGGATGACAATTCGGTTGTGGTGGCGTATGTGTTTCCGGAGCCGATAGATGCGCCGCTTGCAGCCTTTGGCGCGGTGTTTGTGCGGCTGGATAAGAAAGCGTGTGCCTACTACACAGTGGAGAAATCGTTTGATGATGTGTGGATGATAGGCAGTATGCAGAATCAAAATCATAGGAATTTCGGTCCGCTTATGCAGCCCTCGATAGAGTCGTTTCTGCGGTGGGTTGTGGATAGGCATAATGTGATTTAACAATCTAAAAACGATTCACCATGAAAAGAGCGATTTGTGTTACCTTGATGGTTTTGGCGGTGTGCATGGGCATAAACGCCGATATTAGCGGTGCATGGACCGGCACTCTGAATTTGGGGCAAATGAAAATGAGAGTTGTGTTTCATTTCACCCAAGAGGGGACCGGCTACAGGTTTAGCATGGATTCACCCGACCAGGGGGTGAAAGGGCTTCCCGGCGAGATAGTCTATCTTGCCGAAGACAGTGTGTCGGTGAAAGTGGGCATGGCGATGATATCGTATGCCGGAAAAGTGGAGGCAGACAGTATAAAGGGGGTGTTTGAGCAGCATGGGCATCGGTTCCCGCTCGATTTTAAGCGCGGAGAGGCGGAAATATCCCGCCCGCAGACACCACAGCCACCGTTTGACTATACCACCGAAGAAGTGGCGATAGAGAATGGCGATATAACAATAGCAGGCACAATCACCTATCCTGTGGGATATGACGGAAAGGAGAAAGTGCCGGCTATGTTGCTGATTAACGGTAGCGGACAGCAGAATCGCGATGAGGAACTATTTGGGCACAAGCCATTTGCCGTGATAGCCGATTATCTTGCCCGGAACGGGATAGCCACGCTTCGCTGCGACGACCGCGGAGTGGGCGGCACGAGCGGTAATGCGAATGCAATCACCATTCAGAGCAATGCCGCCGATGCGCTTGCCGAGGTGAAATATCTGCGCGAAAGCGGCAAATTCTCGGCAGTGGGCGCGATAGGGCATAGCGAAGGAGGCACGATAGCCTTTATGCTTGCGCAGCAAGGGGCGGTTGACTGCATAGTGAGCCTGGCAGGCTCGATGGTTGATGGGGTGAGTCAACTTATAAACCAAAACCATGTGTTATTGACACTCAACGGCATTGTAGGTGTCGATGAGTATTGCGCGGCACTTGAGCCGGTGCTGAAATATATCTCCACACACGGCCCGAGCATAGATGCCGAGAGGCAACTCGAGGAGATTCTCGACGAGAACGATTTGACGTTGAAACGACAACTAAAACCGGCATTGGTGGAGATACTCAGCAGAGATATGGGCACATGGCTGAGGTCGTTCTTGCTCTACAATCCCACCGAAGCGATAGCCTCGACGAAATGCCCGGTAATGGCGATAAACGGAGAGATGGACACCCAGGTGGATTACACACTCAACCTCGAATCGCTGCGACTTGCCTTGCCCGGCAACCCCAAAGACCTGATAAAAACCTATCCGGGCTTGAACCACCTGTTCCAGCCGTGCAAAACCGGGCTAACCGTGGAATATGGGAGTATCGACACCACCATATCGCCCGAAGTGCTTGCCGACATTGCGTCTTGGCTCAAGGGGGTGCTATAATGTGGCGAGTTTGTGGTTGCGCATATCGATGAAATCGCGGAAAGAGTCGAAAATATCGCAAAGCGCAATAGTGGCATTGTCGGTTTGGCGGTTGTAGAGTTCCGCGCCCACACCGGCACCAACATTGTGTCCTTGCAGCGCCTCCGACACCCCCGACACCGTGTTGAAAAGGCGCATTTCCAGGTCGAGGAGTTGGTAAACACCTTGATTTGTGCCGTTGGTAAGCATCTGTTGCGGAGTTTTTTCGGCAGAATCAAAAGGGATAATGCCATCGGGCGAGCGCCACATCTTTTTGATTTGGTCCCAGGAGTAGCCCGGCGGGAGCGCGTCGCTGGGATAAAGCAGCGCCCCTTTCGCGCTCGAATTCATCACATGGTTGGCGGTGACGATAAGACGGTTGATGTATTTTTGCTGGTCGATAACATCCTCGACAAACGAGTGAACCTCGCCATCGGTGAGCGGATAAAGTTTGAGGATATAGGGGTGGGATTGGTGAGCAAAAGGGGAATCGTATTCAGCCACAATATCCCCCATCGGGGTAATCCAGCGGCAGCGCCACACCTGGCGAATTTCCCAATCGCAATTAGAAGGAGAGAAACCGTTTCGCTTCCGGTTGGGGAGCGCGTTGAACTCGGCGACATCCCATTCAATCAGTTCGCCCGAGGCGTAGTCGTGTGTTCTGATACGTTCGACCATTTCGAGCGACCAAATTTCGAAAATACGGCATTTGTCCGAGGGACCGAAGAAAAAGTCGGTGTCGGAGCAGAAATCGGAGCCGAGCGACTGCCTCACTGAATTGGCGCGCGACATGTTTTCGGTGTTGTAGAGGCTTCTAATCCACGCCGCCTTGTCGCGGTTGCCGTCGGCGAGCAGCATAATCAACTCGGCGGGCGACAAATCGTGGATTTGCCCGATGAGGTTGATGTCGTTGCCGCGCGGGTCGATAAAAGCGTTCACGAAAAAGCGATTTGGATTGATGTTCGAGATGTCGATAACCCACTCGTTGAGACGGCGCGCCACCCCCACCTTCTGGATGCAGCAGCCCGAGATGAGAAACTCCTCGATGGCACGGCTGTCGATTTCGGCAGCGTGGTTTTGGGCGAGAGTAGATTCGAGCCAAGGGTTGTCGGTGGTGTGGTTTTTGGCGATGTTGCGATATCGCCCCACGACACATTTCACAAGTTGTCTAATCATGTTGTTGCTGAGCGGCTCCCTGCCGTTGTCGGCGAGCGCCTTCCATTCCGGGACCGGATTGCCGTTTTCGTCGAAAACGATATCGTCCCATTGGTTACCGTAGGTAAATTTTTTGTTGCGTTGACGCTGTCTTCTGAAATCGGCGGCACTGAGCCACGCCTTGTGCGCCGCACGGAGAAGAGCAATCGAGTTTTGGTTGAAATCTGTGTTGTTCATAGATGAAAAAATTAAAACAATGAATTTTGTGCAAAGATACATCGACCGGGAAGTGAAGAAATGCAAAACGAGCCGGAAACGGGGAATTAACCAAAATTAAGTGCGATTTTAGTGGAGGAAGCATCGTGAAAAATAGAGAAAATAGCAAAATGAAAGAGGCGAATAAAAAAATGGGGTAAAAAAAGGAGAAAAAATCGCAGAAAATAGTGATTATATATAAAACTTTTTTTAATTTTGAAAAGTCGAAACAAAAGTGTTCGCAATATGATATATGTAGAACTTCCCGCCATGCCGGTGCGTCGCCTCCCGTTCTATCTGGCGACCGAGGAATATGTGGCGTGTAAATTCGATTCACCTGAATACTTTTTCATGTGGCAGGTGAATCCTACTGTGATATTCGGGCGTAACCAACTAATAGAAGCGGAGGTAAACCTTGAATATTGTCGAAACCATGGAATAGAGACCTACCGACGCAAGAGCGGAGGCGGGTGTGTGTTTGCCGACATGAGCAACA
>JBJEKB010000012.1:0-5936 GCA_051878395.1 Muribaculaceae bacterium | reverse complement strand
GTGATCTATCTCTTTGCTTTGGGTGTGTTCCGCGACACAACGGTGGACTGGGCCGGTACCATCCTCAACGATATTATCATATTGATGGGAGTTGAGATGGTGTATTATTTTCGCCGACTCTCAAAGGCGCGTCAGGAAGCCGAGGAGGCACGCCTCTTGGCTGTGCAATACAGGTACGATGCACTGAAATCGCAGATAAACCCGCATTTCCTCTTCAACTCACTTAACCTGCTCTATTCGCTGGTTTCAATCGACACTGTGCGCTCAAAGCACTTTATCCGCGAGCTTTCGAGAATGTACCGTTATATCATGGCGCAACAGAACCGCGAATGTGTGAGCGTTGCCGAAGAGTTCGATTTCCTTACGTCATACGTTTCGGTGCTTGAGATGCGCTATAACAACAAATTCAAAGTAAAGATCGAAGGACAACCCGCCTCCGACCGTTACATCATACCCTTCACGATGCAACTGCTCATCGAGAACATCACCAAACACAACGCCATCACCGCAAAGTCGCCGATGGATGTCACCATCGCCATTACCGAAGAGGAGATTGTCATTTCAAACCCGGTTTATCCGCGTGAAACCGAGTCGGTAAGTCACTTCGGTCTGCGTTACATCTCGCAACTTTATGGTTCGCACGGCAAGGTGTTCCGAGTTGAAAAGGACAACAATAAGTTTACCGCACATGTTCCAATCCTTTAAACAATAAGAACCATGAAGTACGCAATAATAGAAAACGAAGAGTTCGCACGCATCAACTTGCAGATGGTAATCGAAACGGTGCGCCCAGATTACGTCTGCGCCTTTACGGCCGAAACGGTAGAGGAATGTGTGAAGCGTTTTTCATCTGCCGGCAACGACATACAACTTATTTTCATGGACATAGAACTCGATGACGGCAACTGTTTCGAAATTTTTCAACGCACTGCCGTAAAGACACCCATTATCTTCACCACCGCCTACGACGAATATGCCATCCGGGCTTTCAAGGTCAACAGCATAGACTATCTGCTGAAGCCGGTTACGGAGGAGAACGTGGAGTGTGCGATAAAGAAATTCGAGTCAATGCAGCCGGGAATTCAAGTCCCGGACTACGGCAAACTGTCGGGAGAACTGAGCGGCGTGCGCAAGCGGCAGCGCATCCTGCTCAGCACAGCGACAGGATATTCATTCGTTTCCATCGACGACATAGCCTGGGTCGAGGCCGAAGATAAATATGTCTCTATAGTACTGAAGACGGGAAAACGCGCGGTGACCGATTTTGCTTCGCTTGCAGATGTAATGGAAATACTCGACCAGGAACGGTTCTTCCAGCTTTCGCGTGCGGTAGTGACCTCGATCGATGCCATATACAAGATTTCCAAGTTCCTGAAGGGACGACTCATGGTGACCCTGATGGCAACCAGGGAAGAACGCACCGAGACTGTCAGCGCCGCCCGCCGACCCGGTTTTCTCGAATGGCTCGGACACTCGCCGGTGAAGTGACATCCATTTGGTACCAGCATGAGGCCATTTCGTCTGCCCTATGTCTGACTTCATCCGGTTTTTAGTTGACATGAATTGTGTATTTTTGTAAATTTGTGCATACAATTTTCATTAATATGTCCCAAGAAACTCTCCCATATATAATACTCGAAGATGCATATTACATAGCAATTGACATCAGTAAGATAGTAAAAAGCCTACGTCCCGGCTACCCTCTTGCTGCCGTTGCGAAGACAGCGGGAGATGTCTCCGCATTGATACTGTGCCATTCGTGCGGACCTACTCATTGCCTACACGATGGCTACTCCATAGAAATCCTTAAAGATGCCGGCGTGGACATACCTTTGGTGTTCATTTCGGAATATTCACACCTCGCCAAGAAGGTGGAAAACTTTTCAAATGCCGCCTTTATCCTCAAGCCGGAGACATGCGCCGGACTGCAAACAAAACTCTTCCAAATAGAAAAGAATTTAAAACAACAAATATCCACAATGTTATGAGATTCCGAACCAACTTGATGCGCAAGGCTGTAACCGTACTGCTGTGCGCCATGGCTGTCACCTCTACCATGACAGCTCAAAATAGTATCCTCCACACCTTCTCCACTTCGCAAACACTTGAAATAGCTGCAAAACACGGCATGGAGCAAACTGCGAGAAAACACATGTTGAAGGTTAATGCCCTTGATGCCAACACTATTATCACTGAACAACCGGAAGGTAAAGTGTACGACAATCTGGTGGTAAGCCAGAATGCAATTGCCTATAATCCCGCCATAGGATACTATGACGGAAGCACAGACTGCAGTTTCGGTACCGTAGTGGAAGGGAATGACGGTTATATCTACATCAAGGACATAGCTCCCGATGCGTACATGGGCAGTTGGGTAAAGGCACAAAAATGTGAAAACGATACCATCGTGATTCATCGCCAACTCATCGGTTCCTATGATTACGGGAATGGGATCATAGGCGAACTCTTCGTTTGTAAAATGAGTTACGACCCCGTAACAAAATACTGGGCATCAGTCGATGGAGACACCGACATCAAACTGATATGGAAGGATGGACAGCTCACCACCCCCAATGAGATGAATGTTGAGGACCCCTATTATGTGGTGGGTGTAGAGGAGTATATTCGCGCTCAAGATGTTCTTTATTTCAATGACGCTTATTGGAACATGCACTTCTATCCACAAAACGATGTATATGCGGAACTGCCGGCAAATGCCGCTCCCATAGACATGACCCTCAGCTACTATGCCCAGGACGGCACTGCTTACAAAACACATTCGCAAGTGTTCTTTGACGGGGATGATGTCTATGTTCAGACCGACAACCGTTGTCCCGGATGGTTCAAAGGACACATCGACGGCGACAAAGTAACTTTTAATAACGCACAGTATCTCGGCAGACATTCACTCTATGACGCACACGAGTATTTCATAACAGGAAAAAGAGTACCCTCTGCGGACGATGTCTCCAAATATGTCATAGAGATAGTGGACGGACTTACATTGGACTATGACGCAGCCACCAAGACAATGGTCGCCTCCGAAGGAATATTCTTTACCAACGGAGGTAAACAAAAGATTAATTGTGCGCAGCGTTTCGACCGTCCGATGTTCTATCTTTTCCAAGATCTACCATATACCCCTTCAGACCCCGTAATAACAAATTTCTGGGATTATGACGAAGCGTATAAATCCGCTGAACTCGATTTTTCAATTACCCCACTTTCTGTTGAAAACGAAGACCTTGACACCAAGTATCTCTTCTACAATATTTATGTGGATGATGAAGTCTTCACTTTTACACCGGAAGAATACAAGACCTTCGATACGCCTACGACTGATATTCCGTTCGGTTTTGAAGACAATGAGGGTTGGATTCTTTCCACCATTGTGCGCATATTTCACCAGCCCTCTAAGAATATGGGAATACAGGCAATATATAAGGGAGGTGATGAAACACGCAAATCCAATATTGTCTTCTTCGATGTCAACAGCCGCGAAATAAGTACTGTGCCCGATGGTGCTGGAATAAAAGGGATAAATACCACACTCGATATAATTCCCGAGGCATATTATAGTTTAGACGGACGCCGATATAACGAGCCACAACAGGGAATGAATATAGTTCGCATGAGTGACGGCTCAGTGCTTAAGGTAATGGTGAACAAGTAAAAATGCAAGAATAGCAGCATAGAGGCATGTTATTGCGTAAATGAAAGAAGAGGAGGGTGTATCAAATAAAAATTTTGATGCGCCATCTGTGCTTTGTATATGTGGTGTTGTTATTTTATGAACCGGGATTTTGTTACGTCAAACAAGCCGGTATCGAGCAGGCGGATGTCGGGGATTACCGGCAAGGCGAGGAACGAGAGTGTGATGAATTGGTCGATATTGGGGTTTACGCCCAATTCATGGGCTTTGACTTCCAGTCGGGATATTCCGGCAATCGCATCATCCACCCCTACTTCCGACATCAATCCGCAGCATGTGAGAGGGAACTCATCAACCACTTTACCGCCCGACGCAATCACATATCCTCCGGCGATTTCCTTGAGGCGATTACATGCCACAGCCATATCCTCGGCGTTGTCGCCGGCACAAATCACATTGTGCGAGTCGTGCGCCACGCTTGTAGCAACGGCACCATTCTTTATGCCGTAGCCTATGAGCGGACACACCGCAATATTGCCGTTCTTGCCATGACGCTCCACGGTGGCAAGCAAGTTGCAAGCCTTCAAACCGGCATCATCAACCGCCACGCGCTTTGTGAGAAGCTGTCCGTCAACTATTGCAATCGCATTACGCTTTGAGGCGCCTTGGAGTTGGAAATCAGAGGCTGTAAGAGTGCGGAAATGCATTGCATATAACATCTCACGTAAGAGCATAATAATAGAGGGTGTGCCATGACGACACACCCTCTATCGGGAGTTATAGAATTGGGGAAATTATTTCACTACTCTGAGAGTTGCGTTGCTCGATTTCACAACATAAACTCCGGCGGGGAGCGCGCTCATGTCGATTGTCGAAGCATTGCCGGCTACAACCACCATGGCACCTGCTGCGTTATACACCACTGCGTCGGCGGCTGTGGCTAGAACGACACGTTGAGCGGCGGCATCGTAGCGGATTGCCATTGTTTCAACGCCCTCAACGCCCGAGAGGTTCTGGTCGATAATCACTGCATTGGAAGCAGCCGATTCGATACCGTTTTCAACTGCGGTTACAGTGTAGGCACCCTTCAATGCGTTGGCAACTGTGTAGGTGGTCTCTGCGATGCCGTTGGCGATAGCCTCGCCGTCGCGATATACACTATATGTGGTAGTAGAGGCGTCTTTGAGGTTCAACACGCTGTCGGCTTTCTTAAGAACTGCCGAGATGCGGTGGTTACCATTGATTTTCTTGCTGCTCTTGCTGTAGAGTGAATACCAGTAGCCTTGCGTACCCGAACTTGAGATTACGGCACCGCCTTCAACCTCTGCTGTGTCGTCGATAACCGACGGGTGAGAGCCTGTAGGATAGATAAGGTGATAGCCTACCATGAGGTCTTTGCCCGATTCCACCTTGATAGCGCGGTCGAGAGAGGTGATGTTCACGCCGTTAGCCACGTCGATAAGAGTTTCAACATCAACTTCTTGCTCATACATGATATTTTCATCGTAAGCGACAAATACCGAAGCGGCAAGAATATTTTCGAGGTCGGTGAGGCAATATTTGATGTGAGTGATGAATTTGCCTTCATCTTCTGCGAGTTCACCGGCAGCATATTTCACTGCAGCATAGGCATCTACATTGCCCGACGACTTGGTGAGGCCGTAAGCCATTGCAGCGCCGTCGTGTTGCTTGGTGAGTTGTTGCGAATCTGCCGGTTTAGCCCATGTAAGCACGAGGTCGGAGCCGTCGGCTTTACCTTCGAGGTTGTAAGGAGCCACAGCCATCTCTTTGTGTTCGGGCCAGATTTCATACACGAGCACTTCCGATGGGTCGGATTCCCAACCGTTCTCAAACACGGAAGTTACATAAATCGAGTGTTCGCCATATTCGAGTGTGGTTGAATAGCTGGTTTCGGCAGTCTCTTTCACCATATTACCGTTGTGATATACGCGGAACGAAACAGCCTTGGGAGTAGCAGCCTTAACAGCGGCAGCCTTGCTCACGGGAGCAACCTCAACGCCATTGTTCTCAACACCAAACGGCTCAACATTCATCTCCTGCATATTGCCGGAAACCTTAACGATGCTTTCAGGAGCGATAAAGTCGTTGTGAGCAACAACTGCTACGGCATCGTCTTCGAGCGAAACAAGTGCGCCGATTACCACGTTGCCGATTTCTGAGCTAACGAGTGAGAAACTGTTCCAACCGGTACCGAGGTTAAACAAGCCGCCTCCTTCTGCTGCGGTTGCGCCGTCGAATATCATCGGAGCAGTGCTGTCGTCAA
>JBJEKB010000011.1:0-5955 GCA_051878395.1 Muribaculaceae bacterium | reverse complement strand
AAGCAGTAACTGTGCAAGTTTCGGCTACTTGGAATTTGCCTGTGTATTCCTTGAAAGAAGGAGTTTCTTCGCCTGTAGTGATAGCGTAGAAGATTTTAGCGTCGGCAGTAGCGCAAGCGATTTCAACATCAACGGGAGTGTCGATACCATTGTAAAAATAGCCACCTGCAGGAGTGATAGAAGGAGCGGCAACAGTGATTTCGCCTGAAGCAACAGTAGTTACAGTGATAGTATTGATTTTCACTGTTTTAGTTGGGTTGAAAACGACTTGGGCGGCATCACCGGTCCAAACGCCACTTGCTACTTCACCAACATTTGCAGAAAGATTAGCAACATCTGAACCAGCAAATGTTATAGAGGAAATTTTCTCATCACCTGTTGCAGTGATTGTCAAAGCTGAACCAGTGTAGGAGCGGAGGTCAACAGCGCTGGTTGTAGCGTTTTTCCAAAGACGACAGTTGTTACTTGCAGAGCCTTTTTCAAATTTGATAGAAACATTTCCGTTGGTGAAGGTCATGTCGTTAACAGAAAACTCAGAGCCGTTGAACTGTTCAGGAGCAATTGCGGGGTTCAAACCTTCGGGGTTAGTAAAGTCGAATGTTGTTTCGGTTGCGTTAACAGAAAGTGCAGCAACGAAAGCAACCAAAGAGAGTAAAAATTTCTTCATAATGATTTAAGTTTAAAAGTGAATTTGGGGCAAAGTTACAATATTAAATTGTTAAATGCAAAGTTTTTAACGTGAATTACAAATTGTAACCGGAATGAGATAAAAAAACGCTCTGAAATGGGTTCCGGAGGGGTGTGCGGAGTGGTGAATTATGGAATCTCGAGGATAATCGTGCCGGATTCAAGGGAGCGGCTCACGTTGATGATGCGCTGGTTGCTGCTGCCGCGAAAAAGGAGAGATTCGTCGCGGAGCGATTGGATAAAGGGACCATCGACGAGCACATCGATTTGGCTCAAGAGCGCTTTTTGGCGCGGGTTGGCAAGGATTTGCTCGAAAGTGAAGCCGGTGTAGCACCAAATTGATTTTGACGAAGCGGCGCGGATGGCGCGTGCGAGTGCGGCGAATCCTTCGGGCTGGAACATCGGGTCGCCGCCGCTGAAAGTAACATCGGCAAACGGGTCGGCGAGGATAATGTCGAGAATTTCGGTTATAGAGGTAGGCGTGCCGGCATTAATGTCCCACGACTCCGGGTTGTGGCAGCCGGGACAATGGTTAGGGCAACCCGCCGCATAGACAGAAGTGCGAAACCCCGGGCCATCGACAGTGGTGTCTTCGACGACCCGGAGAATTGATATTTTAGTGTCAGTCATGAGTGACGCGGTCGTTGAGTTCGGCGAGTTTAGCCTTGTTCCAGCGGTCGGTAGTTCCGACGAGATAGCCGGTGATGCGTTGGAGACGGTCGATGTTGGTGCTGCCGCATTTGGGGCAGGTTTCGAGACCCGGCGAAGCGTTTTCGTAGCCGCAATCGATGCAGCGGTTGCGGTTGTGGTTCACAGAGCCGTAACCCATATTGAATCTATCCATCATTTCGACAACGCGCATGATAGCCTCGGGGTTGTGGGTGGCATCGCCATCGATTTCGACATAGAAAATATGGCCGCCGCGAGTGAGGTCGTGATATGGAGCCTCGATTTCCGCCTTGTGGCGTGCGCTACACTTGTAATACACCGGGACATGGTTGGAATTGGTGTAGTAATCGCGGTCGGTGATACCCGGGATTACGCCGTATTTCTTGCGGTCGATGCGAGTGAAACGACCCGAGAGACCTTCTGCCGGAGTGGCGAGGATACTGTAGTTGTGCTGGTAGCGGTCGCAGAAATCGAGAGCACGGTCGCGCATATAGGTAACAATCTTGATGCCGAGTTGTTGCGCCTCCTCGCTTTCGCCGTGATGCTTGCCTGTGAGCGCAACGAGACATTCGGCGAGACCGATAAACCCGATGCCGAGCGTGCCTTGGTTGATAACCGACGCGATGGTGTCGGTGGGTTTCAACTTGTCGCAGCCAACCCAGAGAGCCGACATGAGCAGCGGGAATTGTTTGGCAAATGCAGTTTTCTGGAACTCGAGGCGATTGTGGAGCTGCTTGGCTGTGATTTCGAGCATATTGTCGAGGAGAGCGAAGAATTTGGCAATTCGCTGCCCCTTGTCGCTGATGTTCATGCACTCGATGGCGAGGCGCACGATATTAATAGAGGTGAAAGACAGGTTGCCGCGTCCCACCGAAGTGCGTGGACCGAATCGGTTTTCAAACACACGGGTGCGGCATCCCATGGTAGCTACCTCGTGGAGATAGCGTTTGGGGTCATCGGCACGCCAATCCTCGTCTTGGTTGAAAGTGGCATCGAGGTTGAGGAAATTAGGGAAGAACCTGCGAGCCGACACCTTGCACGCGAGAGTGTATAGGTCGTAGTTGGGGTCGTCGGGGAGATAGTTCACGCCGCGTTTCTTTTTCCAAATCTGGATAGGGAATATAGCGGTTTCGCCATTTCCAACACCGCGGAAAGTGCTGTTTAGGAGTTCGCGAATCACGCAACGCCCCTCAGCCGAAGTGTCGGTGCCGTAGTTGATAGAGCTGAACACCACTTGGTTGCCGCCGCGGGAATGGATAGTGTTCATATTGTGGATAAACGCCTCCATCGCCTGGTGAACGCGAGACACAGTGCGGTTGACAGCATGTTGAAGTGCGCGAGCCTCTCCGGTGAGCCCGTCGAGCGGACGCGAAATGAAATCGTCGAGCGCGGTGTTGTAGAGCGATGAGTAGTCGCAGGAATTGAGTTCCTCGAGCACCTTCACCTCCTCGATAAAACTGCTACGCACAAAGGGAGCCATATAGAAATCGAACGCAGGGATAGCCTGGCCGCCGTGCATTTCGTTTTGCGCAGTCTCGAGAGAGATGCAGGCGAGGACACTTGCCGTCTCGATTCGCTTAGCGGGGCGCGATTCGCCGTGTCCGGCAGAGAAGCCGCCATAGAGGATGTTGTCGAGCGGATGTTGCACGCAAGTGAGACTCTTAGTGGGATAGTAATCCTTGTCGTGGATGTGGATATAATTGTTTTTCACAGCCTCGAGAGCATCCTCGTCGAGGAGATAGTCATCGACAAAAGGCTTGGTGGTTTCGCTGGCAAACTTCATCATCATGCCGGCAGGAGTGTCGGCATTCATGTTGGCGTTTTCGCGGGTAACATCATTGCTCTTGATGTTGATAATCTCCTGGAAAATGTCTCTGGTTTTCGCCTTTCGAGCGATGCTGCGCTGGTTGCGATAGGCGATGTAGCGTTGCGCCACATCTTTGCGGCTACTCTTCATCAATTCGAGTTCGACCATGTCTTGGATTTCCTCCACGGTCATCTGAGGAGCGCCTTTGAAAGCGATGTGGTCGGTGATTTGACGAATAAGGTGGATGTCCTCACCCTTGTCGGTGTGGAGCATAGCCTTGCGGATTGCTGTTGCGATTTTCTCCTCGTTGAAACCAACGATGCGACCATCGCGCTTAACTACGGTTTGTATCATACCTAAAAAAACTGGTATAAGGTTAGAAAAATTTTTCGCTCAGCCTCACTAACCCACGAGTAGAGACAGGCTTTGATGAATGGCAGGTCTTCTGACTTCCTCCTCATTTGGCAACACCTTCCCGGCACGGATGCCAGTGGCAAAGAGACTTGTCGCCAAGTCGTTGGAGGTACACAGCAGCGGGACTGTCCGGGAGTCTCACCCGATTCCCATTTAATTCGCAGCGCAAAAGTGCGCCGCCGAAACCTATTCGCTTACAAAGGTAGGATGTTTGAATGAAAAATACAATAGTAGGATGAAAAAAACGATGCGATTTTCGATTTTGGCTCAAAACACCGCAAAATATTTAGTTCGTTGTTTGGGTGCTTCTTAATATTTTTGGTGTATATGTAGTCGGAAAAAAACACTTTTATTCCGACTTAAATCGGGGCTAAAAACACAGTCAAAAGACAGTATGACAATAGATTAAGTCAAAGATAGCTTACGCACGATTTGTCGTTGTGTTTTATTAGCCGCGAAACTCGTTTTAGTGCTCCTTTTCTGTCGGGGATTTTATCAGGGGCGGAGGGTGTAGCAGCGCGATGTGTCGAAGCGGGGAAGCGCAACGAGTTGCAACGGAGCCTGGCGGTCGCTGATAGAGTCTTCGCCAAAACCGGGGGTGATACCGAGCGCGGCGAGTTGGGCGCAAATAGCCTCGCGCGCCTTCTCGGGGGTGTTGTTGTCTTTGCTGAGGTGGCAGAGGAACACATATTTGAGTTCCGGGCGGTAGATTTTGGCAATGAAGCGCGCGGCATCCTCGTTGTCGAGGTGTCCGTTGTCGTCGAATATGCGTTTTTTGAGGTATTCGGGATAAGGACCGGTGGCGAGCATCTTGCTGTCGTAGTTGCTTTCGAGCATCACGAATTGCGCTTGCGAGATGTAGTGCTCGGCGCGGTCGTTGATGTGCCCGATGTCGGTGGCAATGGCAAAACGGAGGTCGTCACACTCGATAAAGAATCCGGCATTGTCGGTGCCATCGTGCGGAACCTCAAAAGCGGTGAGGCGCAGCGGCAATCCGGCGATGGTAAACGGGATTTCCTTATAGATGGCAACGTGCTTGTCTTTGATATTCCGAGAGATATTGTGGCGGCGGAGCATGCCGTTGAGCGCGCGGTTGGTGCAGAAGATGTGGATGTGCTTGTATTTGCGCACAATGTTGTAGGCATAACGCACATGGTCGCCGTGGTCGTGGGTGATGCACACACCCTTGATATCCTCGGGCTTGATGCCATAGTCTTTGAGCGATTCCATCACTTTCTTGGTGTCAACCCCGGCATCGATAAGGATTCCGCCCTCGTCGGTGCCAACATAGGAGCAGTTTCCGCTACTACCGCTTCCGAAACTGATGAATCGGAGAAATTTGTGCTCTTTGGTTTCCGAATTTTCGGCGATGTCGCCGTTGGCATTGTTCTCCGCCTCGGGCTTATGTTCTTGCGAGGGGAGATTAAGCACTAAATCGGTGTCGTCGTCGATATCGAAGAGTGATGGTTGCCTTGTTTCGTTATATCTTTTATATTTTGCCATGCCTATTTGTATAGAAGAAAAATTGTGGGCACTTTGTCGT
The DNA here is from genome assembly GCA_051878395.1 of Muribaculaceae bacterium. GTDB lineage: Bacteria > Bacteroidota > Bacteroidia > Bacteroidales > Muribaculaceae > W0P31-042. The sequence goes on along the minus strand of JBJEKB010000011.1, from coordinate 835 downwards.
AGTCGTATTTAGCCGATGCCCATTCTTTCACGTTTCGAGTAATGATAGATTCGGCGGCACCTGTAATGTCGCTTGCCACACAGAGGCGCAGGTTGCGAGGGAGCACTCTCGCCATTTCTTCGAGGAGTTTGTTGTTGCGATAAGGGGTCTCGATGAAAATCTGAGTTTGGTCGGCACGCGCGATGTCGTTTTCCATCTGCTTGAATTTGCGCGCACGCTCGGCGGCGTCGATGGGGAGATAACCGTGGAAAGCGAAACTTTGACCGTTGAAACCCGAAGCCATCAGCGACATCAGAATGCTCGATGGACCCACGAGAGGCACCACTTTTATGCCGTGCCGCTGTGCAATAGCCACCACATCGGCGCCGGGATCGGCGATAGCGGGGCAACCAGCCTCGCTAATCACACCCATATCGTTTCCGGCGAGGAGCGGGGCGATAAACGATTCAATTTCGGCAGTTTGAGTGTGGCGATTGAGGGTGAAAAAAGTGAGGGAATCGATGTCGATTTCGCGGCAGCATTTTTTGAGGAAACGGCGCGCGCTGCGCACGTTCTCCACGATGAAAAATTTCACATCTTTCACTAATTGCACGTTCCAAGCGGGCAACACATGGTCGATGTCGCCTTCGCTCAGGGGAACGGGGAATAGTATCAATTTTGCTTCGCTCATAGCCGGATTTGGTTCAAAGTGCAAAATTAGCAAATTTCCTCCCGATATGCAATTTTATTTTCACAAGAGCGAGAAAAATGAGAGGCTCGGTGATGAAAGGGGGCTTGCCGGGTGCGGCGGCGCTGTCGGCAAGGGGATTCAAGGTGCGTGTGCTCCGATGGCGGA
>JBJEKB010000010.1:0-1551 GCA_051878395.1 Muribaculaceae bacterium | reverse complement strand
CTCGAAATCATCAAGAAAATCTCGGCTCTCCGTCTCCGCAAGGCTCAACTCCTCGGCGCTTCTTCTTATGCCGAATTTTCGCTCCAACGCTCTATGGCTGAGACTCCCGCAAATGTCTATGCGCTGCTCGACCAATTGCGCGACGCTTATCTCCCTGCCTGGAAACGCGAGTTGAAAGAACTCACCGAGTTTGCTTCCAAACTCGAGGGCAAAAAGGTCTCTCTCAATGCTTGGGACTATAGTTTCTATTACAACAAGCTCAAAGATAGCAAATACAGCATCAACGATGAGGAACTCCGTCCTTATTTCGAGCTCAACAACACCATCAAGGGCGTTTTCGGCCTTGCTACCAAACTTTATGGCCTCCAATTCACCGAAAACCAGAACATTATTGTCTATAACCCCGAGGTGAAAGGCTATGATGTTACCGACAGCGAAGGAAACTTCGTGGGAATTATCTACACCGACTTCTTCCCGCGCGAAACAAAGCGTAGCGGTGCGTGGATGACCGATTTCCGCTCGCAGAAAATCAATGCCGCCGGCGTCAACATCCGTCCGCATGTCTCTATCACAATGAATTTCACTCGCCCCACCGAGGACAAACCTTCGCTCCTCACTTTCGGCGAAGTGGAAACTTTCCTGCATGAGTTCGGACACGCCCTTCACGGATTGCTTGCCAACACCAAATACTCATCCCTGTCGGGTACAAACGTGTATCGCGACTTCGTCGAACTCCCATCGCAATTCAACGAAAACTTCCTCGTTGAGAAGGAATTCCTCGACGGCTTCGCACGCCACTACCTCACCGGCGAACCGATGCCCGAGGAGTTAGTCAACAAAATCATCGCCTCGGCACAATTTGGCGCCGCCTACGCTTGCATTCGCCAACTCAATTTCGGCTATCTCGACATGGCATGGCACACAATCACCGCTCCGGTCGATGACCCTGTTGCATTTGAGAAACAAGCCATCAAAGACGTGCTCCAATTCCCCGTTCCCGATGGTTGCGCCATCTCGCCGCAATTCTCCCACATCTTCTCCGGAGGCTACGCTGCAGGCTACTACAGCTACAAATGGGCTGAAGTCCTCGATGCCGACGCATTTGCAGCATTCAAAGAACACGGCATCTTCGACCCCGCCACAGCACGCTCCTTCAAGGAAAACATCCTCATGAAAGGTGGAACGGCACACCCCATGACCCTCTACAAGGCATTCCGAGGCAAAGAGCCCACCGTCGATGCCCTTCTCGCCCGCGACGGCATCGCCAAGCCCGCCAAGAAGTCCAAAAAATCCAAGAAATAACCCCCGAGGCTGCCCCACGGCAGCCTCTTTCCATCTCCCCGCCGCAGAAAAATAGGTTAAATCACCAAAATTGTCGCAATCTGCACGCGCCCCACATCGCCGCACCCTATCTTTGCAAACAAAAACGCCCATTGGCCTTATTGGCCCTATTGGCCCTATTGGCCCTATCGAAAACATAATCCCCGGCGCTGCTTACGCAGCGCTCACACCAAGCCACAGGCGAGCGTCAGCGAGCCCCTCCGAGTGCTC
>JBJEKB010000009.1:0-6009 GCA_051878395.1 Muribaculaceae bacterium | reverse complement strand
TCTTTAATTTATCTACGGTTTTAAGTATTTTTATACTATGAAATTGCTTTCTCTCACAAAAGTATGTTAATCGGCTCTATTTTATGCTCTTTTTCTACACGTTTTCACTATCTTTGTGCAAATTTTTCCGGACTATGAAATTTTTCCAATCAATTAGATATATTTTTCTCGCAACACTCGCGCTTGTCTCGTTCCACGCCGGGGCGCAAATCAACACCGACCAGGTGGTGGCGATTGGCAGAAATGCGATGTATTTCGAGGATTACATCCTCTCCATCCAATATTTCAACCAGGCGATTGCCGCCAAGCCATATCTTGCCGAACCGTATTTCTACCGCTCCGTGGCTAAGTTGCAACTCGAGGATTATTCGGGCGCCGAGGCTGACGCTTCGCTTGCAATCGAGCGAAATCCGTTTATCGTCGATGCCTACCAGGTGCGCGGCATCGCTCGCCAGAATCTCAAGGACCTGGAAGGTGCGGTTGCCGATTACGACAAGGGGCTTGAGCAACTCCCCGAGAGCCAGCCGTTCCTGCTCAACAAGGCTGTCGCGCTCACCGAATTGAAGCGCTTCGACGATGCTTCCACCACTTTCGAGCATCTTTTCCGCTTCTATCCCAATTTCGACCGCGGTTACATTGCCCGGGCGCAGATGAACATCGAGCGCGGCGACACTGTGGCTGCGCTTGCCGATGCCGACAAGTCTATTTCTCTCTCGAAGACCAACGCCGATGCTTTTGCGCTGCGTGCCGCCATTAAGATGCAATATAATAAGGAATATGAGGCGGCGCTTGCCGATTTCGACAGCGCTATCAAACTCGAGCCGCAATATGCCCCGTATTTCATCAACCGCGCTTTTGCGAAATACCGCTTGGACGATTATTTCGGCGCTATGGCAGACTATGACTATGCCGTGAGCCTCGACCCGGCTAATGTGGTGGCTCGTTTCAACCGCGGTTTGCTCCTTGCGCAGGTGCGCGACAACAACAAGGCTATCGCCGATTTCTCGTTTGTCATCGAGATGGAGCCTAAGAATGTGATGGCACGCTATAATCGTGCCGAACTCTATGCCGCTACTCGCCAATACGCTCTCGCGGTTGCCGATTACGATGTGGTTATCGAGGCTTCGCCCGAGATGGCGGGTCTCTATTATGCCCGCAGTGAGTGCAAACGTCTCTCGGGCGACATCGCCGGCGGTGAGCGCGACTACAACAAGTCGCAGGCGCTCTATCGTGCTCGAAAGAAGCGCGGCTCGAAAGGCTCTCCGGCAGCCGATAGCGCTGCTGCCGATGAAAATCCGGCAGGGGAGGGGGCTCCCGACGACGAGGAGGTGAAGGCGATGTTCCAAACTCTGCTCACCGTGGAGCCGGAGACCAACGAGAAGCCTCGCTATGACAACAAGACGCGCGGTCGCATCCAGGATTCCAATTTCCGCATCGATGCCGCGCCGATGTTCTTCATTTCCTATTATTATTCGCTCTCCGACCTTAATAATGCGTCGAATTTCGCCCGTGAAATCACCGACCTCAACGAGATGAAGGTGCTCGCAGCGCCGCTCTATCTCACCAATGTGTCGCAGGCGCTCTCGGAGGAGGAGATTTCGCGCCATTTCAATTCCATCAACTATTACACGGGGCTTATCAGCAACAATCCGGGGCGGAGCATCGACTATTTCGCCCGCGCTATCGATTTCTTCCTCGTGAAGAACTATGACGCGGCGCTTGCCGACCTCAATCGCGCCATTGCGCTCAGTCCCGATTTCACGCTCGCCTATTTTGCGCGTGCCAATGTGCGCATGAGCATCCACCTTGCATCGCAGTCGCGCCCTGCCGCTTCCGCGCCTCAAACGGGTGCCGCGCTCCCCGATGCCGGGGCTATGATTGCCGAGAAGCGCGCCATCAACGATATCCGCGAGGTGATTGCCGACCTCGACGAGGTGATTTCTCGCTCGCCGCAGTTTATCTACGCCTATTACAACAAGGGTTGCGCGCTCTACATGATGCGCGACTACACTTCCTCGATTTCGGCGTTCTCCAAGGCTGTGGAGCTGAAACGCGATCTTGGCGAGGCTTACTACAACCGCGGCTTGTCCTATTTCAGCCTCGGGAACAAGGCTCTCGGAACTGCCGATTTGAGCAAGGCGGGCGAACTCGGCATCTCGCCGAGCTACAGCGTGCTCAAGCGCATGACCCGCTGAAATTTTGTCGAAATGCCATTTCCAAATCGGACAATTGTCATTTTCGCATCTTAACTTTCGATTTCTTCAGTTTGCTGTTTTTCAGTAGATTAGCCCATTTATACATTTACATATTTATACATAAATCGAATAATTTTATAGAAATATTCTTTTGCTTAACAAACATTAACCATCGGGGGGGGGTAAAATCAATAATTTATGATTATATTCGCACCGCATTTAAAACTATTTTAAATACACTTGGTGAAACATACATAATTATTTTATAAACAAATTGAACTGATATTCAAAACATCCTAAATTGTCGAACCTAAAAACCAACTTATTTATTAAGTGTTTAAAACCGGGTCAACGACCTAACTGTAATGATTCATCACTCTATTTGTTTATGTTGCATAAGTCAATGAAACGCTTAGTTTACATAGCCATCTTTTGTGCGCTTTCGCTCTCGGTGGCAGCGCAGACAATGTGGACCGACTCTGTGAAAATCTATTTCCGACAGAGCCGCATCAACTATGTGCCTACGCTTCATGGCAACCAGCTCGCTCTCGACAAGATTGCCGACTCCCTCGCCATCGTGGGCGGCGACACTTCGCTCTATCGCCTCCGCAGAATCCATGTGGTGGGTGCGGCTTCGCCCGAAGGTAGCATCCGCTTCAACAAGTGGCTCTCGGAACAGCGTGCCGCCACTCTCTTTAACTACCTCACTTCCAACGGCACTTTCCTCTCGTCGGTTGCCGACTCGGTGAAAACCCACGAGTTCCTCGGGCGTGACTGGCGCGGCTTGCTCCGTATGGTGCAAAACGACTACAAAACTCCCTCGCGCGACGAGGTTATCGACCTTCTCAACGACATTATCTCCACCGACGGCGCGGTTATCGACGGTGTCGATCCGCTCAATCGCCTCAAGCGTCTCGCCGGTGGCAAGCCATATATGTACATGTATCGCAAGATGTTCCCCGAACTCCGTGCCTCAAAGGTGGTTCTGTGGTTCGACCGCGTGCCCAATCCGTTCAACGCGCCTTCCATCGCGCCGCGATTAGCTCCGCTGTCGCTTTCTACGCCCCCCGTGCCGGAAATCTCGGTGAACGCGGTGCCGCAGCCGCGCAAGGCTCCTTCGCCTTTCTACATGTCGCTCCGCACCAACATGCTTTACGACCTCGGGCTTGTGCCTAACATCGGTGCCGACTTCTATCTCGGCAAAAACCTCTCGATTTCGGCTTTCTGGGTATATTCCTGGTGGAAAACCGACCGCAAGCACTGGTATTGGCGCACTTACGGCGGCGACGTCGCTCTCCGCTACTGGTTTGGCAAGGCTGCTGCCGCTAAGCCGCTCACCGGGCATCACATCGGCGTGTATGCCCAGGCACTCACCTACGACTTCGAGTTCGGCAACAAGGGTTACATGGCAGGTCAGCCGGGTGGCAACATCTTCGACCAGGCAAACCTTGGCGCAGGCATCGAATATGGCTATTCTCTCCCCATCACTCCGCGTCTCAACCTCGATTTCACTGCCTCTGTGGGCTATATGGGCGGTAAGTGCTGGGAATATGTCGCCGAAGACGACTGCTATGTGTGGCAGCGCACCAAGAAAACCCGCTGGTTTGGTCCCACCAAGCTCGAGGTGTCGCTGGTGTGGCTCATCGGCAAGGCTAACATCAACTTAGGGAAAGGAGGCAAGCGATGAAATTCTCCCTTTTCTCCCGCGCCCTGCTCGCTTCGCTCATCCTGCTGCTCGCAGGCTGCAACCACAAGGAGTTTTGCTACAACCACCCCCACAGCGCCCGCGTGCGCGTGGTGTTTGACTGGCGCGACGCTCCCGATGCCAACCCCGACGGCATGTGTGTCTTCTTCTATCCCGAGGATGGCGGCGAATATCGTCGCTACGACTTCAACAACACCACCGGCGGCGAAATCGAGCTTACACTGGGGCGTTACCGCATCATCTGCTACAACAACGACACCGAAACCGTATATTTCACCGGTATGAGCCGCTTCGACACTCACTCTATCCTCTCCCCCGAGAGCGGTATGTTTGAGCCGCTTGGCTACTCTTCGGCTTTCGTGCCCCGCGCCAGCGAGGACGAGCGCATCGTGCGTGTGCCGGAGTTGATGTGGGGCTGCCACGCCACCGAGGTGGAACTCACCCCCGAGGAGGTGAAATACCTGAGTGCACCTATATATAATGTGGCTCCAGAGGACGACCGCGCGCACACGCTCACCATTAGCCGCGACCTCGAAATCGTGCTCTATCCCCACGAACTCGTAAGCCGCTACACCCTCGAGGTGCGCAACGTGGAAAACCTCAACCATGCCACCCAGATGTGCGCCTCGCTCACCGGTATGTCGGGCATGATTAAGATGGACCTCGAATCGCTCGACAACGAGAGCGTAACTCTCCCTTACGCTTGCTTCAAGCATGACGATAGAACTATCCGTGGCAATTTCTACACCTTCGGACACTCCCTCCAAAACCCCGACCCACACTATGTGGTGCTCTATGTGTGGATGGACGATGGCAAAATCTATTGCTACGGTCTCGGCGAGAACCGTTTCGACCTCACGGAGCAGGTACACAATGCCCCCGACCCCCGCAACGTGTTTCTTGTCATCGATGGCCTCGGACTTCCGCGACCAATCTCCAACGGCAGTGGTTTCGGCCCCAGTGTTGACGACTGGCAGGAGGAGCATCACGACCTGGAAATGTAAAACAACTATTTTGAATTACCAAATTTACCAAATAATTTAATTTTTTACCATTTAATTTATCAATTATGAAGAAAGTTTTATTAGGAACATTAGCAGTGCTCACATTGGCTGCTTGTTCAAAGGATGAAGTGGTTCAACAGAACCCCAATGATGCTATTTCTTTCACCGCCACAACCAACAAGGCGATCTCTCGTGCCGCAGATGGCTATTGCAACAATGAATTGCCTACAGATTTTCAAGTGTGGGCAGAAGTTGATAACAAGAACTATTTTGCGCAAGAACGCTATGTAAGGGATGGTGAAACTTCTGTGTACACAATCTCCGGTGCTGTTCGTTATTGGCCTGAGTCAACTACTCAAAAGATCAATTTCTTTGCAGCTTGCAACAAAGGTAAAGGTACACAATCCGAAATTTCAATTAAGGATTGGACAAGTGCTACTACAGCTACTCCTACCGACAAAATAATTGAAGGTTATACTATCGAAACAACTGTTGCTGACCAAAAAGACTTGATTTATGCTGTTCTCGCTAATGCAACAAGACCTTCAGGACCAGAAGGCAAGAAGGATATAAACTTCCGTCATGCGCTCTCACAAATAGAGTTTGCAGCAGTTAATCAGAATCCTAAGATTTATGTAGAGATTACTCAAGTTCAAGTTGTTAGAGTTAATAATAAAGGTGACTTCAAATTCCCTACAGCATCTACTGATGTGAATGTTGATAAACATGACTTTTCTGGTACATATCCATCAGTTGTTGGTTCATGGTCTGGTCAAACAGGATCTGCAACTTATAAAACAACTGAATTCTCAGCTGTGAAATTGTCTCAAATCGGATATGACGAGTCAACTTCTACTTACTCCGGCACTCAGGCTACAGCTTCATCGTTAACAATTGATGATCCTACATCTCCTAAACATGAGTACAATGACAACACTATGTACCTTTTGCCTCAGGGTGTAACTGCGTGGGATCCTTCCGATAACGCAAAACCAGCCGAAGGTACAGGTGCTTATTTCTTGGTTAAGACAAAAATTTGGAATGTTGCAGCAGGTGATGGACATCGTGCCGCTGCTGATGAAATCGTCCTTTGGGGTGATGCCTC
>JBJEKB010000008.1:0-6022 GCA_051878395.1 Muribaculaceae bacterium | reverse complement strand
ATTGTAGTGGTATTGGCACTTCCGCTTCCTGCAACCATGACAAGTCCGATGAGCGATGCAATTGTTGTTGCTACACTCGCTTTCTTGCTGTATTCCTGCATCTTCTTTGCTACGCGAGTTATCACTTTCGACAGAATGAATGCAGCTATTGCAATTGCCGCAATAATAGCCACTGCACCCCATCCGGGACCATGGTCCAATCCCAATTGTGCCACAAGAACGCCGAGGAACACCAAAATCGGACCGGGGATTTTATTGATAAAGCAACTAAGGAAACCGAGTCCAAGGAATAAGGCTACAAACACCCAAATTACGAAGTTAAGCATATCTATTAATATTTTTAAGGTTATACTTTATGTTATTATCTTTTGCTGATTTCATTGGCGGCATCGGCAGCCTTTGCAGCAGCACCTGCCATTGCTCCAACAGCTTCGGCAGCTTTGCCGAGTGCCTCCATCTGCTCTTCAAGTTCGTCAGTAGCACTGCCCGTCTTTCCGGCATGGCGGTTGTTCTCAAGTTTGCTGGTGAGGCGGAACATCTTGGCTTTCTTTATGGCATCTTCTTGTGCGTAGCCCGAAACTGTGATGGTGGTCTTGTCTCCTTCCTCAAGAGTAAGAAGTTTGTCGATGTCGCTGTAGTTGGAAAGACTTACTCTGGCAGTGAATAGCACTTCTTCGATTTCATCAAGGAATTCTGCTTCGATGTCGCCCACATATTTCTTGCCTGCGTCGTGAGAGCCTGCAATTTCATCGAAGTTAACCGATGGCTTAACATCGTTGCGAGTAACGGTGATGCTCATTTTCGCCATTTTATCACCACTCCAACTGTCTTCGAGTTTTACGGTGTACTCCTTGTAATCGATGTCAAAGGCTTTGCCGAATTTACCTCCGATGCTTGCGGTTTCGGGTGTTACTTTAAGTGTGCCGTCGTTGGCGGTTTCTTCGGTTGATTCCTCCGATGAGTTTGAACTGCTGCTGCCGCCACAGGCGGTAAGCAATGCTGTGCAGCATAGTGCACTGAGCATAATGTTGAAAGTTTTCTTAAACATGATAATTTTGAATTAAAGTGTTTATAATTAAAATTTGTTGTTTATGGTATTTTGTTGTTGCAAAGAAAAGTAAAATGTGGTGTATGGGATTGGTCCATTTTGGTCCATTTCCCTTTTATTGAGGTTTTTAACGGGGAATGGACCTAAAAGAACTGTTTTTTTGTTGCATACTTTATTTTTTTACTACCTTTGTCAAACAAAAAGTTTTGCAATGAACATAATAGACGATACATCGGCTTCGGGATATATCGATACAGGTTTTGAGGGGATATCGGCATCGTTTACCGAGGTGGAGATTATCCGCACCGGCGAATTTAATGTTCTTGCGCGCGCCAAGCGTTACGGAAAATGGTGGATGCTCAAAGGTGTCTCGCCCAAGGCTGCCGGCAATATGGCTCACATTCAGATGCTTCGCAAGGAGTTTGAAACCATTATGTCGCTTAACTGCCCGGCAGTGGTGCAGGCGGTGTCGCTCGAGCCGGTCGGCGACCTGGGGATGTGTATTGTCATGGAATATGTCGAGGGGAAAACTCTCAACGGTTTTCTCGAAACGAACCCTCCAAAATGCGAGAGACTGCGCATTGTGGCGCAACTGCTTGATGCTGTGGAATATATCCACTCGTATGGAATCGCCCACCGCGACCTCAAGCCTTCAAACATCATGGTTGCCGACAATGGCGGCGGTGTGAAGATTATCGACCTCGGGCTCGCCGACAGCGACCGCAACGCCATCCTCAAGCAGCCCGGCGGCACACGGCGCTACATGTCGCCCGAACAGGAAACGCAGAGCGAATGTGATGTGCGTAACGACATTTACAGCCTCGGTGTGATTCTGCAAGACATGAATCTCGGGTGGAAATACCGTCATATCGCTGCCCGGTGTGTGTTGCCTATCGACAAGCGTTATCAGAGCATCGCCGACCTAAAAGAGGCTTTCAGGCGTATCGACCGCCTTGGAATCATCGCCGCGAGAAGTGTCTATGCGTTGATAATCGTGGCTGCCGCTCTCGCCGTGTGGCTCGGGCGAGCAACCGGCAGCGGAACTGCCTCGCAAATCGAAATCGATTCGCTCCATAATGTGATTGCGACTACCCGTGCCGGCATCGACTCTGTGAAAATCAATGCCACCCACCAAATCGACTCTATGCAAGCGCTGCTTTCAGGCACTCAGGCGCAAATTGCCGAGATGAATCGCCTCGACAGCATCGAAAATGCCAAAACCGAAGCATTAAACCGCCTTGTAAATGCCGGATATGCGGTTTTGGAACGAAAATGGAAGACAAACCTCGCAAAATTCAATAGCATGACTATTGAAGAGCAGAAAAAATGTGCACTTGATTTGTTGCAAAACGAACTTTATGAAGCGGCAAATAAATATGCCGATTCTCTTCGCAATTCTCAGTCTCAGGAAGTTGTAGATTTTGTGCATAAAAAGGTAACCGACCGCATGACTTTCTATTATCAACCACAAATAACAAAAATGATAACCCAATTGTATAATGGAGAACAATAACGACACTCAAATAAAATCGCGCCTATGTGCCGAAGTCGAAGCCGCTATCGGTCGCAAACTCGCTACGCCCAAGGACTTTGACTTCCTGCGCAACCTGATATTCTCTCGGCTTCACATTTTTATCAGCGCAACCACGCTGAAGCGCCTCTGGGGATACCTCCCCGAGGATGTGAGCCCGCGCCGTAGCACGCTCGACATACTCGCACGATACATTGGATACCTCGATTTTGCGACTTTCGCCACCGGCGTAACCGCTACCGACGATGAGTTGTCGAGCAACCCGATAATGTCGCGCCGCATCGATGTCGAGGAGCAGCTCGACCCCGGCGACCGCATCCGCCTCACTTGGCAGCCCGGGCGAGTGTGTGATGTGGAGTATCGTGGCTCCTACGCCTTCGAGGTGGTGGCATCGCAAGGCACCCGCCTCAAGCCGGGCGACACATTCAAGTGCGCCCTCATCATCGAGGCTGAACCGCTCTACATCGACCATCTCGTTACCGGCGACAGCACCCCCATCGCCTATGTCTGCGGCAAGAAATCGGGAGTCTGCTACGAGTTCCTCCCGCCCCAATAAAAAAAGGCTGTGCCCAGCGACACAGCCTCTCTATATTATGGGTTGCTCTGCCTGTAGGCTATATTTGTATTAAACAGCTTGACAGAGCATGGCTCAATTCATTATGTTCGTCGGATAAATCTGTGAGGCGTCTCCCATCCCGGGAGTCCGGTCCTCGTCACGCGGTAACAATCGTTGATTCGCTCAGTGCTATACGACTATCCGACGAATCTCGTCGATAGCACTACTCCCATTTTCGAGTGCAGCAAGCATGTGGAACACCTTGTCGCTCCAGCCGGCAATCATGAAGACATCATTTTTGTGATCGACGTCGATGGGATTCTGCCCATAGCCTGCGAGGTCGAAGAGATAGAGCTTTGCATCGGGGGCGATGGTGCTTTTGTACTTAGCCCACGATTTTGCCAGGCTGTCGTCTCCATATAGGCTGTCCCACAACTGGCAGTCGGTGAATATCAGCACCTTGTCCATCACCTTACCCTCATCACACAGCCAGTCTATCACCTTGTATCCATCGGTGCTAAATCCGGCTAATCCCACCACCTTGCGCATCTCGCGAACATTCTTAAGAATGTCTTCTGTCGGCATTTTATGGTATCCAATCGGTGGCAAACATTCCAAATATTGCATTCTTACAGCGATAGTTGAACATTGCTCCGAACAGCAACGACACATCATAGCACCGAATAATGCTATTGGTACTAATAGGCATTAACATACTACCGGATATGTCGCACGCAATACAAACACGGGTGTCGGAGTCAAATGCAGGAATGTTGGCTGCCGAATGTTTTACAGCAGTTTCAAGGCATCTTCTTAACGGCTCACATCTTTCCATCATTGCCGGATTGTAATCACGCATCCACCACGGCTTCTGCATTGAGGCTTGCTTCTCCTGCAATTCTGAGAATTTCTTCTCAAGTATCGCAAGGCGATTTTGTAGGTAAGCGATATACTTGCCCCTGTGGCTACTTACACGTGTGCATTTCACCCATGGTTTCCGCATAGAGGCACAATGCCAATGTTTGACTTTAGTAAGCCCAAGTTTACACATCTTGGCAGCTAACAAAGAGGTTTTAGGCCTTCTTCTTACAATCTTACGCTTCGTTATTCTGCGACGCCGATTCTTATTACTTTCGATTGCATTGTTAAGTTCCCTCATTTCATCCTGAATCTTAGCAAGTTCATACGAATTCTTCATCGATCGGTCTTCGGTTTTCTTGTCTTGAGTAATCGTAAGATATGCCGACAAGAAGCGGAAGGGAAGTTGCTTGCTGCGTTGCACAGCCTGCTCATTGCTGAGGTAGTCATAGACAATCTGCATAGTCTTCTCATCGACTTTTGCCGAAAGCATGTTGTTCAGGTTGCGAAGCATTGCCATATAGCCTATGAGCCGGCTTTCGATAAGTTCGGTCCACACTTTCCGCATCAGTTTCTTGCGTTGCCTTCTGCCAAGACCTTTCGTCTGTCCTGCCTCGCTGAGTTGCGTCTCCCATGTGTATGGAGTCTCCAACTGTCGGTGGGCAATCTTGTCGAAAAGTTTCTGCTGCTCCTCGCTTTCTGCCTTGGGGTGGGCAAGGAAGAGCGCGTCGCGCAAGGTTACAGGCTTGCCCGCTTCCTTGTACTTGGCAAACTGGTACTCGTCGAATTTGCAGAACGCCATTGCAATTCCCTTGAGCAGCTGGTTGCTCAAGCGCTTGAGGCTGCCTGTGCGGTGGCGCATCTGATAGCAGGAGAGTAGCTCGGTGATGTCGTCAACTCGTTGAATCACCTTCGCCGTGGCGCGGCTCACAAGTGAGTCGCCACTATGGCACTGCGACAATTCCACGAGAAGCAGCATCGGCACGCTACGCAGGTGCATCTCTGTGCGCGCATAAATGGCAAGCTGTGCTACAAACTCGGCAGGAACCAGGCGGACGAGGGCGGCTATGCGGTTGATGCGGTCGGTTGCCGACTCATAGAACTTGCCGTCGATCGACATTGTGCATGCCACGGTAGAGTAGAGCTCAAATTCAGGACTCTGCATCCACGCCTTTGCTCCTTCATGATTGCGAATCACGTTGTCACTACGCAACATTGCGTTGTAACTCATAATTCGTTGTTACAATATTTCAAAGATCTATTATTTCTGTTGAAAAAAGCGACAGGATGGTGAAATGGTAGATGAAGGCATTTTCAAATATCCCGCATCGCGCAAGCGCTCATAGAGATATCAATTTTGAACAGCGTGAAATCAATCATTAGCGGTGGATTTCATCTGCAAGGACAAGCCGACAAATGTCAAAACTTGGTGGAGATGTCAATCTGCCTTGTCCGGAAATCATTCTTTCCGGCTCTCCTGGGGAAAAATTGATAAAGAAAATAAGGGAAAAATAATTTCGAAGTATCCCTCATCAATCGTCGACCACCCCGTCGTTTATATCATCTTTTCAAAGAACTCTCTGTTTCCATCATCAAGTGTGTCAGCCTTTATTTGGGTGCTTAACACCTGTTGTTTTCGTTTCTGATGCAAAGTTATGGCGTAACTGCGCAGTTTTATTGCGCAGTAGAAAAATTTTTCAAGAAAAGATGATTTTTTTTCAAAAATAATCGCTAATATTGCATTTACTCTTGAACCTCTAAATATTGATGTATATATTCATAGTGTATGGCATTACTTTATGAGAGAATATGATGAAGCACGAGGAATATATTATTATCAATTGTCCTTTAAATAAAATATAGGAGAAATAACAAATGACGGAAGAAACATTTCTATTATTACTGTCCGCTAAAAGTTGAGGGCGGCAAGATAGTATGCCTCGAGCACCGATTATTCGGCGTTCGAGGCTGTTTTATCAATTTCAAGCCCATCAGGTAGGGGCGCAATATTTTGGGGGCACTGAAAAAG
>JBJEKB010000007.1:0-6029 GCA_051878395.1 Muribaculaceae bacterium | reverse complement strand
CAACCATCATAATATTGTCGTAAGTAGCACCTACCATCAAATCCATGTCGGCTTTTTTAAGTTGTTCAAAGGTTGGGTTGATGACGAATTCACCATCGACGCGGGCAACGCGCACTTCCGAAATCGGGCCATTGAACGGAATATCGCTCACTGCAAGAGCAGCAGAAGCTGCAAGACCTGCAAGGGCGTCCGGCATATCAACTCCATCACTCGAGAAAAGAATGATGTTTACAAAAGTGTCGGCGTGATAATTGTCGGGGAACAAAGGGCGCAACACGCGGTCAACGAGACGCGCTGTGAGGATTTCATAATCGCTCGCACGACCTTCACGTTTAGTGAAGCCACCGGGGAAACGACCAAATGCCGAATACTTTTCTTTATACTCTACTTGGAGCGGCATAAAGTCCACTCCCTCGCCTGCCTCTTTGGCAGAAACAACAGTAGCGAGCAACATCGTGTTGCCCATTCGCAATTCTACTGCACCATCGGCTTGCTTCGCCAACTTACCTGTTTCAAGGGTAATAGTTCTTCCGTCGGGAAGAGCGATGGTTTTCTTGATAGGTGTTACCATAAATTTTTTCTCTATATATAAAACGGTGCAAAGTTAGTTAAAATTTCGCTGATAGCAATGAATTTAGAGCCAAAAATTCGTTCAAAAACACATGAAAATTGTCATTTGAATCGCATAAAGGCGGGTGCCGGAAAAAATTTCGCGGATTAAGTTGCTATTTGGTTGCCGATGTTGTATATTTGCAGTAATTTAGCGTAGTGGCAAGTTATGGAAGCAAAGAAGTTGAAGATGCTCGCAACATCACCGGCGCTCGCATAGGCGACACGCAAATTTGCTAAAAACTCGCTTTTTGTGTTGTTTTTTGTGAATTAACGGGGATTTTGGGCACGGAGACGATTTTTTGATGAAGAATTTTCACTAAATTTGGGACAAAATTAGATGGTATGATAAGCAGTCTCGGTCTAAGCAACTACAAGAATATTAATGCCCTGTTGAGGAAAGACAATCTCGACAGGGAGATATTCATATTCGACGACATGCGCGACTTGTCGCTGCCCGACGAGCCGGTGAAGCTTGAAATGACCATTTTTGCTGTGTGCATCTCGGGGAGGGGCCATGTGAAAATCAACCTCAAAGAGTATGACGTAACCCCAAATTCGCTTGTGGTGCTGTTGCCCAACCATATCATTCAAGGCTATAGCATCTCGAAAGACTTCAAGGCAATTTTCCTTGGCATTACAAGCGAATATGCCCATGAGATTATCCCCGACATCCACACACTCACCCCGGTGGTGGTAAGTTTCAAGGAATCGCCCATCACCCTTCTCGACAGCAGCGAAGTGGAAAGGCTGAATGAGTTCCACAAATTCCTGTGGGGCAGAATCTCTACGGCAAACGACGAAAACACCAAGAAATCGGTGAACTGCCTGCTGCAGGCGCTGTTTTTCGAGACACTGAGCATCTATGGCAACCATCGCAATGTAGCCGAGGGGAAGCGCACCCGGAACGAGCAAATTTTCTTCGACTTCTTCACCCTCGTAGAGCGGAATTTCAAAGTGAACCGCTCGATAGCTTATTATGCCAAGCAGCTGTGTATCTCGCCGAAACACCTGTCTGCCACCATCAAGGTGATGAGTGGGCAGACCGCAAGCGAATGGATCGACAATTATGTGATTATCGCCGCCAAGGCGATGCTTAGGTCGTCGTCGAAGACCATCCAGCAGATAAGCAACGACCTGAATTTCTCCAACCAATCGTTTTTCGGCAAGTTCTTCAAAAAATATGTGGGGGTATCGCCGACGGAATATCGCACCCTGAGGGAAAAATAGAGCCGGGACGAATCAATTTTGGCACATTTGGCGACATTTTGGCACAGCGGACACCCCGTTGCGGCTGTGGCACGCACTTTGCAAATTATAGGGTGAAGCCCGTGGCGAAAGCCACAGACCGAGGATAAATAAAGAACTTAAAAATAGGAGATTAATATTATGTCAAACGTAAGAAAGTATGAAAACCAGAATTGGATACCAAGTATCTTCAATGATTTCTTCGACAACGAGTGGATTGTAAAACCTAACTTCAGCACTCCCGCTATCAATGTAATTGAGAACGAAAAAGACTACAAGGTTGAGGTTGCCGCTCCCGGAATGAACAAGGAAGACTTTAATATCCACCTTAACGAGAACCAGGAATTGGTAATCACCGTTGAGAAAAACACTCAAAACGAGCAAAAAGAGGAGAAGAAATATTTGCGTCGCGAATTTTCCTACACTAAATTCCAGCAGGCGTTCCAACTCCCCGACAATGTGGATAAAGAGAAAATCGGCGCAAAAGTTGAGAACGGTGTTCTCGAAATCACCCTTCCCAAACTCGCACCCGAGGACAAAGCGCGAATCAATCGCATAATTGAAATTCAATAATAGGTAAGTGGTTAGTTTGAAGGAGAGAGCCTCCATCACGGAGACTCCCTCTTTTTTGTCTGTCTCCGGGCGATTTCGGGCTTCAATCGGGCGAAACGAGCATTTTCGAGGGATAATTTGAACTTTTGGAATAAAAAAGCGACAAATTATTTTATATTCCGTTGGTTTTGATTACCTTTGCACCAATTTTTAACAAATTAATTAACTATTTATTATATTTTCTATCGTTTTACTTAAAAAATGAATGTAGCAATCATTGGCGCAAGTGGCGCTGTGGGACAGGAATTTTTGCGTGTCCTTGATGAACAAAATTTTCCGATTGACAATTTGACACTTTTTGGGTCGAAACGTAGCGCGGGACGCACTTACACTTTCCGCGGCAAGGATTATATTGTAAAGGAACTTCAACACAACGACGATTTCAAGGGAATCGACATCGCTTTCGCATCGGCAGGAGCCGGGACGTCGAAGGAGTATGCCGAGACCATAACAAAATACGGCACTTTGATGATAGACAACTCGAGCGCATTCCGCATGGACGAGGATGTGCCTCTTGTTGTGCCCGAGGTGAACGGCGACGACGCCTTCAACACCCCTCGCAACATCATTGCCAACCCCAACTGCACCACAATTCAGATGGTGGTGGCTTTGAAGCCGATCAACGACATTTCGCCCATCAAGCGGGTGCATGTGGCTACCTACCAGGCTGCAAGTGGCGCCGGTGCCGCCGCTATGGACGAGCTTATCAAGCAATATTCCGAAATCGCCGAGGGGAAAAAGCCCACGGTGGAGAAATTTGCCTACCAACTTGCCTACAACGTGATTCCGCAAATCGATGTGTTCATGCCCAACGACTACACCAAGGAGGAGATGAAGATGTTTAACGAAACGCGGAAAATCATGCACTCTCCCGATGTGTGCGTGAGTGCGATGTGTGTGCGTGTGCCGGTGATGCGCGCCCACAGCGAGGCTATCTGGGTGGAGACCGAATCGCCTATCGAGCCGGCTGATGCCCGCAAGGCGTTTGAGAGCGCCGAAGGGATTGTGGTGGTGGATGAGCCTGCCGAGAAGCGCTATCCGATGCCACTCGACATCGCCAATCAAGACCCGGTGTATGTGGGACGCATCCGCAAGGACCTTGCCAACCCCAACGGGCTCACTTTCTGGATTGTGGGCGACCAAATCAAGAAGGGCGCGGCTCTCAATGCGGTGCAGATTGCGCAATACATCCTCAAGCACAAAAAATAAATTCACTCGCCATAATTGAAGTTTTTTATCCGATGCCTTCGCGGGTGTCGGATTTTTTTGCCGACGAAAATCGAGGCTGCCGACAAAAATCGAGGTTGCAGCACAGGGACTGCAACCTCGACAGGGTTGAATCTATCAGTGGAGGTTATTTTACGAGCACTTTGGATATGCTGTCGGCGGTTTTCACGATGTAGATGCCGGGGGCTACGCTGATGGCGGTTTCGCCGTTCACTCGGGCGGTGGCAACATGGGTGCCGGCGGCGGTGAACACCATGGCGTCGGCGCTGTCGGCTGCGATGACGATTGAGCCGTTACGCACTGAAACAGAGGCGCTTGCAGCGACTTTTTCCACGCCGGTGCCGCGGTTTACAGTGATGGTCTTCGATGGCTCCGATTTCACGGTGATGATGTTGCCGCTCGAATCGACCGAACGAGCCATTGCCACTACGTTGTAGGTGTAAACCACGTTGGCAACTGCCTCTTTCACAACCTCATAGGTGGTGGCGTCGGTCTCGTAGTTGCCGATGAGCATACTGTAGGTGCTGCCGGGGAGGAACGCCATGGAGATTTTCACATTGTTGATGAAAATCTTGTTGCTGCCGGAGTAGGCAATCTCGAAGTAGCTGTTTTCGGTGCCTTTGGCAGTGGTGAAAGTGAAGTCGGCAAAAGCAGCCTCGGTGATTTCAAATTCCTTTGAGTCGAGAGCCTCGTCGGTGGTGCCATCGTAGAGAGTAACGGTGACTTTGCCGCCGGTGTAGTATTTATAGCTGTATTCAGCCATGTTCACGGTGAATGTGGTGGCATGGGTGAGATTCATCGAGGGGGTGTAGAGCTGCGCCGCGTCGGAATAGGGGGCGAGGACGATGTATCCGGCAGCGAAAGCGTGGTTGTGGGCCACCCAGCCGGGGGTGTTGGTGTAGGCGTCGAGCTCCTCGGTGAGCTTGCCAAATTCAATGCCGTCCATCGAGCCTTGTGTTACGCCGGAGAAGTCCTCCTCGAGGACAGTCTTGGTGGCAGCCTCGTTGAATGTCTCCATGCCATACACGTTGAGTATGTAGTTTTCGGCATTTGCCACTGCCTCCCAGTTGGCGGTGAAGCCGGCGGTGGTGATTTGAGTGGCGGGAAGAGCCTCGGGAGCGGCAAGCGACGCAATCGCCTTGATAACCTCGATTTCTTCCGATTCGTCGGAGATGTTGTCGTTCACCTTGGCGCGGACGGTGAAGAAATATTGCACACCGTCGGTGAGGCCCTCAACCTTGGCGCTTGTGGTGGTGTATTCGGCGTCTTTGAGGAAATATTCGCGGGAGCCGTCGGCGGCTTTGGAATACACGTTGAGGAGATAGCCGGTGGCGCCGGTTATGCGCTTCCAAGTGGCGGTGAACGAGGTGCCGGTGGCGTTGGTGGGCTGGTAAGCCTCGGGTGTCATTACAAACGACTTGCTCTGCTCGATGAGGATGCGGTCAACAACCACGCCCTCGAACATCGGTTGCAATTTGATGTAGGCCGAGGAGGAGCCGCGGTCGGTAACAATCGACACATCGGTCCACTCGTCGTTCTCGAGAACGAGAGTAGCCACCAGGTTATAGGAAACATAGAGCGAAACAGCCTCGCCATAGTCGGCTTTAGCCTTGAGGCGCAAAGACACGCGGCAGTTGCCGTTGAGAGTTGACATGTTGTAGCGAGCGGTTTGCAGGTTGCCACCCTCGCCGATAAAGAGCGCTTCGCCGGCTTCGTAGATTTTACGACCCGACCAGCCGCTGAGGGTTTGCGCGAGTTTGCCGGAATAGCCCGAGATGTCGGTAGTCGCGGGGCTTTCGGCGGAGCCATCGGTGAAAGCGGCGAACTTCTCATCGAGCACGACTGTGGGGTCCTGGGCATAAGCCGACAGGGCAGTAGTAAGCATAATTGCCACCACAGCAAGAACTTGTAATGATTTTTTTAGCATAATTATAAAAAGTAAAGTTGATTAAATTGGTTACTGATAGAAATTTGATTCTTTAGATTGCAAAGATAGCAATAAATTTCATAAATATAAGTTTTTGGCACAGAAAATAGCGAGTTGATGAGTGGATTCTTCAGGATGAGGTGTGTGCCCGCGGGACTGAAGACACAACGTCTTTATACATCATTGAAATGTGTAAACCACCACCCAATAGCCATTCTTATTGCTGCCTCGGCGTTCTATCCAGCCTGCAGCTTTCATTCGGGTTATATTTTTCTTTACTGCATCGTCTGTGATGCCTATTTTTTCTGAAAGTTCTTTTCGTGTGAGATGCGGATTCTCGGATAGCAGTTGCAATATCTTTTGCTCCGATTTATTGGGTATTTTATTAGGTACTTTATTGGGTACT
>JBJEKB010000006.1:0-6031 GCA_051878395.1 Muribaculaceae bacterium | reverse complement strand
GATTTCCTAAACACCACATTGTAATAGCCCGAAAGATAGAATACCAACAGCATCCCAAACGGGATAAACAACTGCCCGAGGATCACAGATGGGAACATAAGAAAATCTGCCAACGTGCGGGCGCCTTGCAAAATGAGAGTGTCTTGAGATAAATAATACCTCAAGACGTTGAATGTGAGCCATCCAACATTAGCGGCAACGAAGTCGCACACCACATATAATATTCTCTGCAATTTCTCTTTTGTCAAGGTCTCAAAATTTTAAATGAACCGTCATTAGAGAGTTTAATTATGCTTGATGCTTTGTGAGGATTATTGTCATCTCTGCGATAATTCACAATATAATCGACGCCAGATTTTATCGCTTCGGATATTTCGGAGAACGAAGCAGCACTTTTCTCTCCACTGATATTCGCCGATGTAGATACTATAGGTTTGCGGAATCGCTTGCACAACTCGGCAGAGAAACGCTCATGAGTAACCCGTATTCCGATGCTGTTGTTCTCACCAAGAAGATTGGGAGCCAATCCGGTGGCGTGGTCGTATATGATTGTGAGCGGGCTCACAGCCAAATCCATCAAATCGTATGCCACATCGGGAATTGCTTCGACATACCGTTCAGCCATAGCCACATTGCCCACAATCACAAGCATAGACTTGTTGTCTGCACGTCGTTTGAGTTCATAAATGCGCTTCACGGCATCGGAGTTTGTCGCATCGCAACCGATACCCCATATAGTGTCGGTGGGATATAGGATTATTCCACCGTTTCTTAACACCTCTATCGCTTTATTCAAATCCTCTTCCATATCCTTTCGTGTTGCACAAATGTAGGAATAATAATCGAGATTACAAAAAGTATGTCGGCGACCTCCGCTTTAGAATTCGCTGGTAAAATGGAATTTTATCTTTGGAAAATCGGTCTGAGCCATTTGTAGCACATATCCCGAGTCGGCAAGGAACACATCCCTACCCTCTCTATCAAGTGCCATAAACTGGTGTTTGCGCTTTTTGAATGCCTCAAGCGCTGCCTCATCATCACTTTCAATCCAGCATGCCTTGTATAGGCTTATCGGCTCCCATCGGCATTGTGCGCCATATTCATGAAGCAGACGGTATTGAATAACCTCAAACTGCAATTGCCCAACCGTGCCAATGATTTTACGACCATTAAACTGGTTGAAGAACAATTGAGCCACACCCTCGTCCATAAGTTGCTCAATTCCCTTATTGAGTTGTTTTGTCTTCATCGGGTCGGTATTCTCGATGTATTTGAACATCTCGGGCGAGAAACTGGGCAGACCTTTGAAGTGGAGGTTCTCCCCTGCCGTTAGAGTATCGCCGATTTTAAACGTGCCGGTGTCGGGAAGACCCACGATATCACCGGGATATGCCTCGTCGAGGACCGATTTTCGCTGCGCCATAAATGCGGTTGGGGCCGAGAATTTCATAGTTTTTCCGGTTCTCACCAACTTATAATTGGCATTACGTTCAAACACTCCCGAGCACACCTTCACAAAAGCGATACAGCTGCGGTGATTCGGGTCCATATTGGCGTGAATCTTGAACACAAATCCTGTGAATGAGGGTTCGTTGGGAGTAACAACACGCTCGACAGCTGTAACCGGTCGCGGTTGAGGAGCAATCTTCACAAAGCAGTCGAGCAACTCCTTCACACCAAAGGTGTTGAGAGCAGAGCCGAAGAACACAGGTGCTGTTTCACCACTCAAATATTCAGCCTCATCAAATTCGGGATACACTCCGTCAATCAATTCAAGGTCGTCGCGCAATTTTGCGGCATCATCTTCACCCACGTTGGCATCAATAGCCGGGTCGTTGACATCGCTGATTTCAACACGCTCGGTAACCATTTGCTTGTTTGGCGTAAAAAGGTCAAGGCTGTGCTCATAAATATTATACACGCCTTTGAATTTTACACCTATATTAATAGGCCAACTGAGAGGTCGAACATGTATTTTAAGTTCACTTTCAAGTTCGTCAAGAATATCAAACGGGTCGCGACCTTCACGGTCGAGTTTGTTGACAAAGATAATTACCGAAGTTTTGCGCATACGGCACACCTCCATCAACTTACGAGTTTGAGTTTCAACACCTTTTGCCACATCGACAACAATGATAACCGAGTCAACAGCAGTTAAAGTGCGATAAGTGTCCTCGGCGAAGTCCTGGTGACCGGGAGTGTCAAGAATATTAATCTTGTAGTCTCCGTAATTGAAACCCATAACCGATGTGGCAACAGAAATACCTCTTTGTTTTTCGATTTCCATCCAGTCGGATGTCGCTGTTTTCTTAATCTTATTCGACTTAACTGCACCTGCCACATGAATAGCACCACCGAAAAGCAACAACTTCTCTGTGAGAGTAGTTTTACCGGCATCCGGGTGACTGATAATCGCAAATGTGCGTCTCTTCTCTATTTCTTCTTCTAAATTAGCCACAATAGTTATTTATTTAATAATTTAATACAAAGTTGTAAACTATCTTCCCAATATGGGATATTCACGCCAAATACCGATTTAATCTTCGATTTGTCGAGAACGCTGTAATGAGGGCGGACTGCAAGGGTCTTATATTCCGATGATAATATCGGCAACACATCACACTTCTCTCCCGAAATGCGGAAAATAGCCTTGGCAAAATCATACCAGGAAATCGCCCCCTCATTGGTGAAATGATAAATTCCCGGCACCCAAGTTTCCGATTCAATTATTGTCAAGATTGCGGAAGCGAGGTCGGGAGCATAAGTCGGAGAACCTACTTGGTCATATACCACACGGATTGAATCTTTTTCATTTCCGAGTCGCAACATTGTCTTTACAAAATTGTTGCCGGTTGCAGAGTATAACCATGCAGTGCGCACCACTATCGAATCGGGGGCAATGTCGAATAATGCCTTTTCGCCGGCAAGTTTTGTTGAGCCATACACACTCCTCGGAGCGGGTTCATCACTCTCGGCATAAGGCACAAAGTGGTTGCCGTCAAAAACATAGTCGGTGGAGATGTGAATAACACGCCCACCGCAACTCAACGATGCTTTAGCGATATTGGCTACAGCAATATGGTTGAGCATGTCGGCTTTAACTGCATCTTCCTCGGCTCGATCCACTTGAGTGTAGGCGGCACAATTCACTATATAGTCAAATTTACCTTCGCCTATGAATGATTCCACCGCTTCGCTATTTGTAATATCAAGGGAATCGTAATCGGTGCAAACTACTGTATAAGGAGTTGATTGCAGCAGACCGCTTAATGCCGAGCCCAATTGTCCGAGAGCGCCTGTTATCAAAATTTTTTTGCTATTCATCCACCTCGTCCTCCTCAAATAACGGTCTATCTTCGTTCTTTTTGAAATATTTGGCAAGCAATGCGAGAAATTTTGAGATTTGTGCAATGGCAACAGTTGTGTCGGGAGATATTTCCACCCCCTTAAGACGCAACATCAACACGCCATACAATGCATTGAAACAAGTTTCCAATTCGCCTGCTTTTTCCTCGCCTGCCTTAGAGCGCAGCTCAACGATATAGGGCAATGTGCGATAAAATTCGGCAACATAATCGGGAAATTTGTTTGATTTGAGCAGTTCGAGATGCAAATCACTTAGGCGAATGAGCACATTTTTGTTGATTTGCAAGTGCCCGCCTTCCGCGAGATGCTCATTGCGCATCATCTCCAGCAGATTTTCATACCAATATTCAATCTCCTTGCGTGTGGATGATTCGACTTGGAAACGCTCAACAATATTGCGTTTCACTTCATCGTCGTTCAACTTGTATGCTCGCAAAATATCCTCGACTTGCCACATATAGAGAAGATATTCTGCGATATTTTCTTTTCTTTTTGCGTTTGCGATTAACACGATACTCTGAAAATTTAGCCAAATTTACTTATTTTGCGCAATTGCGGCTCATTTATAATCTTTATACGCCTTCCATCCACCGTAATAATCTTTTCGGTAACGAAACTCGAAAGGGTTCGGATGGCATTGGAGGTGGTCATATTTGAAAGATTTGCAATATCTTCACGAGCCATATATATTTTTAGAGTCTCCCCATCATCCTCAAATCCATAATTGTCGATGAGGAGTGTTAGAGTCTCGGCAAGACGTCCTCGAATGTGCTTTTGCGTGAGACTTACAATTTTTGAGTCGGAACCACCGAGATGCTTGCTCAGCTCGTGAATGAAGAACCAAGCCACATTAATGTTATTATCGATTAATTCCGAAACCAATTGCATAGGAATCGCTCCGAGTGTCGAAATCTCAAATGCAGCAGTGCTCGACACGTATGGTTCATTGGCAAAATAAGCGCGATAACCAAAATATTGGATTGGGCGGTAAAGACGCAAAATCTGCTGTCTTCCGCCTATCCCATCCTTATACATCTTCACCTTCCCTTTGAGAAGGCACCATAGATATTCGGGCTTTTCCGATTCGGCATAAATAATCTGATTCTTCTTGAAATTCTGGACATGGAAATTATCAACCACCTTCCGCTTTTCCTCGGGTGTCAATACCGCCCAGATTTCAGCCAAATCTTCACTTATGACCTTTTCGAGAGTACTCTTTTTTATCATTTCTCAAAAATATGCTATATAACATTGCTTTAGAAAAGCAAAATTACATATTTCATTTTAATTTTGCAATTATTAGTGCAAATAAAGGGAAAAAAGCGCCCAAATTGAGCGCTTTTTTCATATTCGTTTAGAATTATCTATTATTTTATAAGATAAGAAGAACTAATCGACTCGTTGTTGTGAACACGGTTGATAGTCTCTGCGAAAAGTTCAGATATTGAGATGATTGTAGCCTTCTTACATTCCTTGGTGAATGGGATACTGTCGGTGAAAATCATTTCAACAAGTGCCGATTCATCTACACGCTTGGAGGCAGGGTCGCTCATGATAGCGTGAGAAGCAAGCGCTCTTACCGATTTAGCGCCATTCTCTATCATAAGATTGGCAGCCTTGGTAATAGTGCCGGCTGTATCTACCATATCATCTACCAAAACCACATCCTTATCTTTCACATCTCCAATGATTGTCATATTCTCAACGACATTGGCTTTGGCGCGTTGCTTATGACAAAGAACGAGAGGCGCATTAAGATATTTTGCATAACTGTTTGCACGTTTTGCGCCGCCGACATCGGGTGTAGCAATAACGAGATTCTCAAGTTTTAACGATTGGATGTAAGGAATGAAGCACGAAGACGCATAGAGGTGGTCAACCGGGACATCGAAGAAGCCTTGAATCTGGTCGGCATGGAGGTCCATGGTGATGAGGCGGTCGATACCGGCTGTGCTTAAAAGGTCGGCTACCAATTTGGCGGCAATAGAAACGCGCGGTTTATCCTTGCGGTCTTGGCGTGCCCATCCAAAATAAGGTACAACTGCGATAATCGACTTTGCCGAAGCTCTCTTGGCAGCATCAATCATGAGGAGGAGTTCCATAAGATTGTCGGTGTTTGGGAACGTGGATTGCACTAAAAACACCTCGCAACCGCGAATCGATTCCTCAAAAGAGACTTCAAACTCACCATCGGCAAAATGCTGAATGTTCATCTTTCCTAATTCCACACCGAGGTCTTTGCAAATCTGCTCGGCAAGATAATGCGACTTGGTGCCGGCAAAAATCTTAAAAGGAGGTAATACGTTACTCATAATTTTTATTTGAGTGTTTTGGACTGAAAATTTTTGGCAAAATTACTACTTTTATTCTTTAGAAACACCCTTTTGGGGAGTTTTTTTCTTTAAAGACTGCTTTTTTAGCTTTTTGAGTTTCCACATCACGGCGCTATGCCCTTTGATATGCGATTTCACCCGGGTGGCAACATCAAGAAGAATGGTTTTCACTTCTCCGGAGATTAAATCATTGGCTGAGTATTCGCCTTGCTCAATACCGAGTGTCTCAAAGAGGTGGTATGGGATATTCACTTCGGCATCCACATCGTGATTTCCAAAGTTGAGAATCACAAAAATAGTCTCGTCTTCAAATGAACGCACATAGGAATACA
>JBJEKB010000005.1:0-6035 GCA_051878395.1 Muribaculaceae bacterium | reverse complement strand
TGCGTCGATAAGTGCTTGCATCGTCGGGAATATCCCGTTGGAATATGTGGGGCAACCGATAACAAAGCCTTTGTATCTCACTATCGAGGATATTATTTCCGACATATCGGCATAAGACACATTATATACTTTAATGTTCTTCACCCCTTTTTGTGAAAGGCAACGAGCAATGCTTTCGGCAACTCTCTCGGTGTTGCCATACATTGAACCGTAGGCTATTACCACACCATCCTCCGGCTCGTATTTGCTCAATCGGTCGTAGATTGATACAACCTCTTTGATATGCTTGCTCCATACCGGTCCATGTGTCGAACAAATTGTCTTAACGCCTATGCTTGAGGTTTTTGCAAGCGCTTTCTGAACAAACACTCCATATTTTGCAACTATGGCTGAATAGTATCGATACATCTCGTTGAAATACATCTCAGGAACCAAATCGGTATCTACAACTCCGCCATTTAAGGCGCCAAAACACCCGAAGGCGTCTCCACTGAAAAGGGTAGATGTGGATTCCTCAAATGTCATCATTGTCTCGGGCCAATGAACCATAGGGGTAATAATAAATCTCAATTTCTTAGAGCCCCCGAGGTCGATAACATCATTATCTTTGATTTCCTTTAGCCCGGTGTTTATCGAGTAGAACCCATTGAGCATTGCGAGTGTCTTTGCATTCCCCACAATATTCACATCGGGATAGTGCTCTTTTATAATCGCTATTGAGCCGGAATGGTCGGGCTCGATGTGATTGATTACAAGATAGTCGAGAGGTTTCCCACCGAGTATTTCATCGATTTGTTCCAAAATTTTGGTACAGTGTGATATCTCCACTGTGTCGATGAGGGCGGTTTTTTCACCTTTTACAATATAGGAGTTGTATGAAACACCATTGGGCAACGACCAAAGACCTTCAAATTTACCAAGTGTGCGGTCATTAACTCCTACATAATAAATACCATTTGCAATTTCTAATGTATTCATATTCTATTTAACTTTAACACATCCTATTTTTATAATCCTCATAAGTATAACATCTAAGACATTCAATTGTTCTATCGTTGCGTTGAAGGTACAACGCGGGATGTTGGATGCCGTTAAACATATTTGTTTTCACTGTTGTGTAGTGATTCATATCTTCAAATGTGAGCACATCGCCCGGTTTGAGCGGCTGTTCAAAAGACCAATCGCCGACGAAGTCTCCACTCAGGCAACTGTTTCCACCGATTCTGTATGTCGGTTTGTCGGCAACGACTTCGGGCAACGCCTCTGTGATAGTCGGCTTATACGGCATCTCAAGACAGTCGGGCATGTGGCAAGCAAACGACACATCGACAATGGCTGTCATTATGCCGGCGTTCTCCACAATATCGAGCACCGAAGCAATCAAATCTCCTGTGCGCCAGGTGAATGCGCTTCCCGGCTCCAATATCACATGTAGATTGGGATGCCTTTTCTTGAATACTTTTATAAGCGAAATCAGATGGTCGGTGTCGTAGTCTTTGCGTGTCATGAGGTGTCCGCCACCGAAATTTATCCATTTAAGTCCGTCGAGATATTTGCCAAAAGCCGATTCTACCTGTGAGAGCACTTTCTCCAAATCGTAGGATGTCGATTCGCACAAGGCGTGAAAGTGGAAGCCCTCAATGCCGGTTGGCAATTGCTCCGGCATATTCTCTATCGTCACACCGAAACGAGCTCCCGGAGCACAGGGGTTGTAAATGTCGGTATCTATTACCGATATTTCGGGATTAATTCTCAATCCGAGAGACACATGGCGCCCGGTGGCATTTTCAAATGCTTCGGCTTGTGGCTTGAATTTCTCAAATTGCGCAATCGAATTAAATGTGATATGGTCGCTCCCCTTTAGAAATTCCGGGAAACTTCTGTCGGTATATACTGGGCAATAAGTGTGGCATAATTGATGCAATTCTTCATTGCCGAGCAACATCTCATTGAGCGAACTTGCTGTTGATTTCACTCCATATTTCCGAAATATGTCAAACGATTTCCAGAGTGCATTGGCTTTGAATGCCATGATAATCTCTGCGCCAGATTCTTCCGAAACGTGCTTTATTAAAGATAGATTTTTCTCTATCTTGCTCTCATAAGCAATGTAATATGGCGTTTCTATCATATAACTATTTGATTATTTTGAACTTTGCGAATTTTAATAATAGCGTTTTCTCACCGGCATTGTTGAAATTTACTATGATTCTTGTCTCATGGGAATTATCGATTTTGGTAATCGTCCCTTCTCCAAACATGCTGTGCAAGATTGCCGTTCCTTCCGATATTTCAGACCTAAAGTGGATTGTAAAATCGTCGCTGTTTGTGTTTGTCGCCGCAGTGCCGGTGTTCCTCGCTATGTTGGTCCGAGGTTTGATGGTTACAATGCTTGAGACCGGGGTGTAATGTATATGAGGTGCGTCAAAATCTCTCTCCTTAAAACGATTAGTGTCGAAATTGAGATATTGGCTGTCGATATCCCTGATAAACAGGCTGGGAGAACATAGCATGTTTTGCCCGTTGATATATCTGGTGTCGGCGTATGAAATGCAGCAATACTCCTTTGCCCTGGTGATTGCTACATACATCAAGCGCCTTTCCTCCTCAAGTGCACTTGCTGTGCTGCATCGTTTCGATGGGAACAGGTCTTTTTCAACCCCCACGATAAACACATTCCGAAACTCAAGACCTTTGGCTGCGTGGATTGTCATCATCGTAACGCGCGGTCCTTCTCCGGTATCGTCGCCATCCTGGTCGGTGGCAAGCGATATTTCAGACAGGTAATGCGATAATGTTAGCTCGTCGATTCCTTCCTCGATGCGCATATTCACAAATTCTTGCACTCCTGCCATGATTTCATTGATATTCTCTCGGCGGCTCACATTTTCGGGTGTATTTTCCGTTTCGAGCACTGCAAGAAGTCTCGAATCGGTTATAATCCTATTCGCCAATGCGTCTGCCGGGGTGTTGGAATTATATAAATCAATAAACCTCCGCATCATCGACACAAACATATTGAGTTTGTTCAATGTGCCTTTGTTCACATTGATTTCATCAGTGTATTTGGTCATTACCTCCCACATGCTGCACTGCAATCTCACTGCCGCACTGGTAATCTTTCCCACTGTCGTATCGCCAATTCCTCTTGGCGGATTGTTGATGATGCGCTTTAATGCCTCGTCATCGCTGGGATTGACTGTGAGTCGGAAATAGGAAATCACATCTTTAACCTCTTTTCTCTGATAGAAGCTGAGCCCTCCATAAATGCGATAGGGGATATTCTTGTTTCTGAATGCTTCCTCAAGCAAGCGGCTCTGGGCATTCGTTCTATAAAGAATCGCAAAATCGTCGTATGTCGAAGACTGCAACGCCTTCAGTTGAACAATCCGGCTCACTATCATATAGCCCTCCTCATAGCCCGACGTTACTTTCTTCACGGCAACTTTTTGCCCTTCCTCGTTGTTTGAGAAGATATGCTTCTCGATTTGCTTGCGGTTCTTCGCAATTAGAGAATTGGCGGCATTGATTATATTGCGCGTTGAACGGTAGTTTTGCTCAAGTTTGAATACTTTTAGCCCTTTGATGCGCTTCCCAAGCGAAAGTATGTTGCCGATGTTGGCACCTCTAAACGAATATATGCTCTGAGCATCATCGCCAACCACACACAATTTATTCTTTTTCTTGCTCAATTGGCTTACGATAATATGCTGGGCGAAATTCGTGTCTTGATACTCATCAACAAGGATATACTCGAAATAATCTTGATATTTCTCGCACACATCGGGATAGTCGCGCAGCAACACATTCATGTAGTACAGAATATCATCAAAATCCATTGCATTCGATGCCCTGCATCTGCTCATATATGCGTTGTAAACGGCATAAATTTGAGGCATGTCGCGATGCGCATCCTCCTTTCTCATATCCATATTCTCGGCATAACTTTTCGGCGAGATAAGGCAGTTTTTCGCTATCGATATTGCATTCAGCACATCGTTTGGCTTATAGATTTTCTCGTCAAGCCCCATCTCCTTTAGGAGCATTTTCACGAGCGATTTCGAGTCGGTTGTGTCGTATATGGTAAAGTCGCTTTTGAACCCGATTTTCTCGCAATTAAATCTCAAGATTTTGAGAAAAATGGAGTGGAAAGTACCCATCCACAGCTTGGCAGCCACATTCTCATCGAGTAATGTGGCAATACGAGATTTCATCTCGCGTGCAGCCTTGTTGGTGAATGTCAATGCGAGAATACGCGATGGGGTGTATCCCTTCTTGATAAGATGCACAATCTTGTAGGTGAGAACCCTCGTTTTACCCGAACCGGCGCCGGCTATCACGAGCGACGGACCATCATCATAGAGCACGGCATCGCGTTGCTGGTCATTAAGTTGATTTATATACTCTTCCACAATCCTAATTTTAGAATTGCAAAATTACAAATTTTTCGTCAATATCTCCCGCATTTCGTCCCACATCATCAATATTTTCCAATCCATCCCCCAAAAAGCCATCATAAAGACAAAGAAAACTCCACTTTCACCGACGCTAATCGTACTAAGAAGACGCAGATTCCGGATTTGAGTGGAGTTCCCGGGAATGCAAAGTTACTACAAAAATAGGATTTTTTACGCCTGGTGAATAAGAAAAATCAAGACCGATACTATCTTTGTGGTAAAAAAGAGGTCTGTGCTTTCCACCGCCTCTGGAAATTATAACAACGGGCTCTTTGTCCCAATAAATAAATACCATTATGAAGACAGTATGCGGTCTTGACGTGCACAAAGATAGTGTATTTTGTTGTATTATCAGTGCCGATGGACAAAAAATTCAACACATGTTCGGTGTTTTAACCAAATAGCCTGCCGGAAATAGGCGCATTCAAGAATAAATTAGCGGACTCCGGGGAGGGGAATCCGCTGTTTCGCTATGCTGGAAGTTGGAAACGCGCTATCGTTTCATTATCTTGGCTGCTTTGTTTCCGGCTGCGAGGATATAGACACCGGGAGTGAGACTTGTTATGTCAACGATGTTGCTTTCATCGACTCTCTGGCGCATCATTATGCTACCGCTCACCGAGAACACCGAAATTTCGTCGGAATTTGCAGTATCTATTCTCAAATGGTCTCTATCGATGAATGTTATCTTCACTTCATTATCTGTTCCAATGCTTTCGACCGATGCAGGAACCGATTTGATGCGATAAAGTCCGTATCCAAACCCCATCGTGTAGAAATAGAGGTCGTATTGACTGGTCCCCGATGGGACGGCTCTGAAAAATGAGCCTACCGATGGATTTGAGCCGTATGCGCTCGCTGTTGTTCCAAGTTCGGCAACAGTGGCAAGTGTGGCATTACCGGCGCTCACATCCTTGATTGAAAAGCCTCCTGAATAGTTCTTCCCCGAAGGATGCACAAGCAATTCGTGTCCGTCGAGTGTGAAAAATGCGCCTCCGAGCGAACTGTTGCGAGCCGGAGCAGTGGTGCTCGAACCGGTAAGTATTGCGCCCTTATCGCCATTGTCATAGCGATAGAATCCTTGATTTCTCACCATATAAATGAATTTTGCAGGGTCGGCATCGCTATATGGGATTATGATGCCGGCAGTGCTTGCTGCAATCGACAAGTTGGGATATGTTTCCATCCCTTGATATTCGCCATTGGCGATGTGAATGGCATAAACTATTTTTTGTCCGTTGGGATACACATATACATATCCTCCCTCACTCGAAAACACATCGCCCATTGCAGCAACGAAATTTGTCTGTCCGGTTGCATCGGCGGGAATCGAAAACTCCACTTTCACAGGTGTTGTTTCACCTTTCTTGGTGATATACACTACACTCGGCTTTGAAGAATAGCCTGCTTCACCGCGTTGGATTAGGTTGTCGGCATCATCGGTTGTAATTCCGTGCATGGGATAGCCGTCGGATATGGTCGCTTCGGTGCAGTCCTTGTCTATTGTAAGCACTTTGCTTGTCCCGTAGTCGCTGATGATGAATTTGCCATCAACAAATGCAGCCTGTTGACCGGTCT
>JBJEKB010000004.1:0-6061 GCA_051878395.1 Muribaculaceae bacterium | reverse complement strand
CACGCTTCGGGGTGGAACTGCGCCGAGAAGAAAGGCTTGCTCTTGTGGCGTATTCCTTCATTGGTGCCATCGTTCATATTGATGAACAGTGGCTCCCACCCTTCGGGAATGGTGTTGTTATCTACAGCAAAACCATGGTTCTGCGAGGTGATGTAGCATTTGTTGGTTCCCACCTCCATCACCGGCTGATTGTGGCTGCGGTGTCCGTATTTCAATTTATAGGTCTTGGCTCCGGCTGCTTTAGAGAGCAACTGGTTGCCCATACAAATACCAAAAATGGGACGGTCGCCATTGAGTGCCACCCGCAGGTGCTCAATTGTCTTTTGAGCCATCTCGGGGTCGCCGGGACCATTGGAGATAAACAGACCATCATATTTCATATTGGTGAAGTCATAATCCCATGGCACGCGAACCACCTTGACACCACGCTTCACGAGGCATCGAATGATGTTGTTCTTTACACCACAATCGACAAGCACCACTGTCTTATCGCCTTCGCCATATTCAATCACTTCGGTGCAACTCACTTTTGCCACCAGATTTTCCTTATTGGGGTCGTGGAATGCGATGTCCTCACCACCCTCGAAGGTGATTTTTCCGAGCATAGAGCCTGAATCGCGCAACTTCTTGGTGAGAGCCCTGGTGTCGATGCCGTAAAGCCCGACAACCTTTTCGTCTTTCAACCAATCACTAAGCGATGACTCGGCTTGCCAGTGGCTGTAGTTCCATGAATAATCTTGGCAGATGAATGCCTCTACATGGATTTTCTCACTCTCCATGTGTTCGCTCATTCCTGCTTTTTCGTTTCTTCCCGGAACTCCATAATTACCTTGAATAGGATAAGTCATGACAAGAATCTGTCCTGAATAGGAAGGGTCGGTTAAACTCTCGGGATATCCGGTCATGGCAGTATTGAATACCACTTCTCCTGCACACGGATGCTCATAACCAAACGACTTCCCGACAAATCGGGTTCCATCTTCCAATGTGAGAACCGCTGTTTTTGTTTCTTGCATACGATAGATATGTAATTATTGTTTGACTGAAAATTTTGGTTTTACCATATTTCTATCGTGAAAACCGTGCAAATTT
This sequence comes from Muribaculaceae bacterium, assembly GCA_051878395.1. Classification (GTDB taxonomy): domain Bacteria; phylum Bacteroidota; class Bacteroidia; order Bacteroidales; family Muribaculaceae; genus W0P31-042. The sequence continues at coordinate 4,969 of JBJEKB010000004.1, read as the reverse complement.
AGCAATTTTTTTGGCTTTATTCAAATATAAAACACGGTTATGCCATAATTTCATTATTATTAAGAATAGTATGATTTAAAACATATCCCGGAAGAGTGTGTTTTGAAAAAAATTGTTGTAAATTTGCAAGCAAACTTTCAAACCATACCGTATATGTTTAAAGAATTAAACCTAATTGAAATTACCTCGGCTTTCTTGGTACTTTTTGCGGTTATCGACATCATCGGCTCGATACCCATTATCATCAACCTTAAGCAAAGAGGCAAAGATGTGAACGCCCTTAAAGCAACCCTCATTTCGTCGGCACTCCTATTCGGATTTTTCTATGGTGGCGACCTTATGCTTCAATTGTTCCATGTCGATATTGGCTCGTTTGCCGTGGCCGGTGCTTTGCTCATCTTTTTGATGTCGCTTGAGATGCTTCTCGATGTCGAAATCTTCAAGTTTTCCGGCCCTATCCAGTCGGCAACTTTGGTGCCTCTTGTGTTCCCGCTACTCGCCGGCGCAGGTGCTTTCACCACCCTGCTTTCGCTTCGAGCACAGTATGCGAGTGTCAACATTCTCATCGCCCTTGCGCTTAACATGCTTTGGGTGTATTTCGTTGTGAGCATGACCGACAAGGTGCAGACCTTCCTCGGGCAAGGCGGTATCTACATCACCCGCAAATTCTTTGGAATTATCCTGCTCGCAATCGCCGTGAAACTCTTCACTACAAACATTCAGACACTGTTCTAATACATCATAATAAGAATCAAAAAAATGGAGCCTACAGCACTTGCCTGTGGCTCCATTTTTTTATATCATATCTCAAATTTTGCGTGTTTAGCAATAGTATATTTATTCGGCTTAAAAGTCATAATTATACCTTGTGTTTTACTTGTTGGGTGCGTGGGAAGAGGGATAGAAATACTCAAAACTGCTGTCACTATAGAACACAAGGATATTTACTATCTTTCGAGGATTCGGTCCTGCAGAAGGTGAAACCGCATCGCCAGGAGCGGCTTGAGAATTTTTCTGAGCCGAAACTTGAGGTGCCATACTCACGATGTTTCCGGCATCCATCCTGTCTGTATCAGAGATATTTAAGTCGGATTCCGAGACCAAATCAGAGGAAGTTAAGCCGTCGAGAATGCGATTTTCGAGAATTTCCGAGACATCGTCGGTGAAATTTATCTTCTGAGCGCGTTCATGCGCAGCAGATGACGCGCCATCCTCGTTCGCCCGGGAAGAATCGGGCAAAGTCATCTCGCCTTCGCCAAACATCAGCCAGTTGATGGAAAGCAAGGGGTAGGCAAGATGAATCTTACGAAAAATCTCATCGCTCACTTTTTTGTTACGACCATTCAACAATTGCGAAACTGTGGGACGGGGAATCTCACAAGTATCGGCAAACTGAGAAATAGTGATGCCGGAATGCTTAATATAAAGTTTTATTCTATCTACAATATCCATTTTTCGATTTACAAAATAGAATAGGCAAAATCATTTATCAATGCAAATATAATACATAAATGTGAATTTACAAAATAATATTAGTTATTTTTAGAAATTAATTGCACCGGCGGAAGCGATGAGCGAAATCTAAACCACCTTAAACATTACTTACATCACAACTTTATATTAATACATCTTAATTACTATCATTCAAGCACTTACAACCCGAAATGAACATAAATCGCGAGACAACCGAGGAAAATTGCCAATTTATTAAATTACCAATTTATATTTTATTCGTAAAGTATTGGTTTTCAAGGATATTACACTACTATGTAAATATTTGTTAATCGACTAATTTTTGTTATTGTAAATACTTACATTCATAAATTGCCTGACGAAAACAGCGATTTTCAATCAATCCAACCTGTAGAAAACCGTTTACATCTGTATCGAAATATGTTTGCGAATCGCAATATACATTTGCAAATCTATTTACATAATCACACAAACCCCTATTCCTGATTTATATTTGCAAATGCAAACAGCACCTACCCCCGATTTATTGATGAAAATCGCAAATTCACCACCCAAATTACACATGCACACTAAAAATGAAATTCTCAAGCCGTTAAAGACTCGAGAATTTCACTTTATAATGCTGTTTTAATGCGAGTTACGCCTATTTCGGCGCATCTACAGCAATTTTGCAGAAAATTTTTTGAGCGTTAATTTTGTGCTTGACCTCAAATCATCACTTGTGCATCAACTCTTCCTTGATAAATGGTGCTGTTGCCGAAGCGGAGTTTTCACACACCTCTTCCGGTGTGCCTGTTGCAACAACCTGCCCCCCATTTCTTCCGCCCTCCGGCCCCATATCGATGATATAGTCGGCACACTTGATGACATCCATGTTATGTTCAATAACCAGGACGGTGTTTCCCTTATCGACAAGCCGATCGAGAACGCCCAGCAGCACGTTGACATCCTCGAAATGAAGACCGGTGGTCGGTTCGTCGAGAATGTAAAGAGTTTTGCCGGTGTCGCGCTTGGCAAGCTCTGTGGCAAGTTTCACACGCTGACATTCGCCGCCCGAGAGTGTGCTTGATGGCTGACCGAGTTTGATGTAGCCAAGTCCCACTTGCTGCAACACCTTAATTTTGTTGAGAATAGCAGGGATATTGTCAAAAAATTCGACAGCCTGATTGATAGTCATGTCGAGGACATCGGCTATCGACTTCCCCTTAAACCTCACCTCGAGCGTCTCGCGGTTGTAGCGCTTCGTACCACACACTTCGCAAGGCACCAGCACATCGGGAAGGAAATTCATTTCAATCGTCTTGTAGCCATTGCCTTTGCACTCCTCACAACGGCCACCGCTCACATTAAAGGAGAATCGTCCCGCCTTGTAGCCACGGATTTTCGACTCCGGAAGTCCGACAAAGAGGTTTCGGATATCGGCAAATACGCCGGTGTAGGTAGCGGGATTTGAGCGTGGAGAGCGTCCAAGTGGCGACTGATCGACTGTAACCACCTTGTCGATATTCTCAATCCCTCGAATCTCGCCATAAGGGAGAGGAGCCTTTAATGAGTGATAGAAAGCGGCGCTGAGAATCGGCTGTAATGTTCCATTCACAAGGCTCGACTTGCCACTGCCCGATACCCCCGTAATGCATATAAATACACCTAATGGGAAATCGACATTCACCCCTTTTAGGTTGTTTCCGGTGCAATTTATAAGCGACAAAAACTTGCCGTTTCCGGGGCGGCGGGTATGAGGAATTTCGATAGATTTCACGCCGTTTATATAGTCGGCAGTGATGGTATGAGTGCCCATCATCTCTTGCGGAGTACCGGCAAAAACCACCTCTCCACCCTTGCGTCCGGCAGCCGGACCGAGATCGACAATGTAATCCGATTCGAGCATCATCTCCTTGTCGTGCTCCACAACAATCACCGTATTTCCGGCATCTCGAAGGTTCTTGAGCGAGGATATCAATCGCTTGTTGTCTCGCTGATGCAAGCCTATTGAAGGCTCGTCGAGGATATACAGCACGTTCACAAGTTGGGAGCCGATTTGGGTTGCCAATCTAATGCGTTGGCTCTCCCCTCCCGACAGTGTAGCCGAGGCTCGATTGAGCGAAAGATAGGCAAGTCCGACATCTATAAGGAAGCGTAAACGGGCATTGATTTCCTTCAAAATTTCGCGTGCCACAACCCCCTTTTCCGCACTAAGTTTCGGGGCGAGAGCCGAAGTCCACTCATATAGTTCCGAGATATCCATCGAAGCAAGTTCGGCGATATTTTTACCCTCGATTTTGAAGTGTCGAGCCTCTCTGTTGATGCGCGCGCCATGACAATCGGGACATTCTACAGTGCTGAAAAATTGCCCGCTCCACTTCTTTGCCTCGGATGTTGCATCCTCGGTTTGCTGCATTTCGATATACTTCACAATGCCATCGTAGGACATGGCATAGTTGTAATATCCCACATCTTCTTTGTTTATTACAAGTGAATTTTCGGTGCCGTTGAAGATGTCATCGAGAGCCTCCTCGGTGAGTTGATTCACCGGAGTGTCTATCGTGAAGCCATGCATTTGGAGTATAGCCTCAATCTGCCAGAAGATGAGTATATTCTTGTATTTTCCAAGGGCGGAGATAGCACCCTGCTTAATAGAGAGGGAGTCATTGGGGATTATTTTCTCACGGTCAACGATATTGACATATCCCAACCCCTTGCAGCGATGACATGCACCTTGAGGCGAATTAAACGAGAAATTGTGAGGAGCAGGTTCTTTGTAGGAAAGCCCGGTAACAGGGTCCATGAGAGACTTGCTGTAGTGCCCCACTTTTCCGGTATCGACATCAAGAATCATAATCTGTCCATCGCCTTGCTTGAAAGCCTTTTCTATGGTGTTTGAAAGGCGTTCATAGTCGAGGCGACACACCTTCAGGCGGTCAACCACGAGTTCGATATCATGATTCTTATAGCGGTCGACCTTCATGCCATACGTGAGTTCGCAGAGGTTTCCATCCACTCTCACATAGATATATCCTTTCTTGATTAGTTGCTCAAAAAGCTCTTTATAGTGTCCCTTGCGGTTTTTAACGAGCGGCGCCAAGATGTAGATTTTGCAGTCGGCATATTTGTCGAGAATAAGGTCGATAATCTTATCGGTGGAATATTTCACCATTTTCTCGCCACTCTCATAACTGAACGCATCCGCCACACGAGCATATAGGAGACGCAGGAAATCATAGATTTCGGTAGGTGTTCGTATGGTGCTTCGGGGATTCTTGTTCACCGTTTTTTGCTCGATAGAGATTACAGGGCTTAAACCGGTGATTTTATCCACGTCGGGGCGCTCGAGATTTCCGAGCATATTTCGAGCGTATGCCGAAAAAGTCTCGATATAACGACGCTGCCCTTCGGCATAAATAGTATCAAAAGCCAGCGACGACTTGCCGCTTCCGCTCATGCCGGTAATAACCGTGAGCCGATTGTGAGGAATCTCAACATCGATGTTTTTGAGGTT
>JBJEKB010000003.1:0-1580 GCA_051878395.1 Muribaculaceae bacterium | reverse complement strand
TAAGAAATTTTTAACACAAAAATCGAATTTTTGTGCATAGAAAATATGTGTGATTTTTTGCATTTAAGCCTAAAAATGGCTAACTTTGCACCTTATTAAGAAAACACGTAATCCCGGCGCACGCAGATGGTGCGTGTAATGACTGTTCTTTTTGCGTAAATGGCGATGAATGAATGGATTGGCTGGTGATGACGCAAGAAATTTCTCAAAAAAAAGGAACAAACAAAAAACGTAATAATCTTAAAAACATTTACAAGATGAGTAAAGAAAAGAAATTCTTGACTTGTGATGGAAACCAAGCTGCTGCTCACATCAGTTATATGTTTAGTGAAGTGGCTGCTATCTACCCTATCACACCTTCTTCGACAATGGCGGAATATGTTGACGAATGGGCTGCTGCCGGACGCAAAAACATATTCGGCGAAACAGTGTTGGTACAGGAAATGCAATCGGAAGCCGGTGCTGCCGGTGCCGTTCACGGTTCTCTCCAAGCCGGTGCCTTGACAACAACCTACACTGCATCTCAAGGCTTGTTGTTGATGATCCCCAACATGTACAAGATTGCCGGTGAATTCCTTCCCTGCGTGTTCCACGTTTCTGCTCGTACATTGGCTTCTCATGCACTTTGTATCTTTGGCGACCATCAAGACGTGATGTCAACTCGCCAAACAGGTTTCGCAATGCTTGCCGAAGGCTCTGTTCAAGAAGTAATGGATTTGGCAGGTGTGGCACACCTCTCCACTATTAAATCTCGCGTTCCTTTCATTAACTTCTTCGACGGATTCCGCACATCTCACGAAATCCAGAAGATTGAGCAACTCGATGCCGAAGACCTCGAACCGCTCTTGGACCGTGAGGCTCTTGCCGAATTCCGCGCACGCGCTTTGAACCCCGAGAAACCGGTGGCTCGCGGTATGGCAGAAAACCCCGATGTATTCTTCCAGCACCGTGAAGCAAGCAACAAATATTACGAGGCTGTTCCCGAGATTGTTGAGCACTACATGCACGAAATCAACAAAATCACCGGCCGCAACTATCAATTGTTCAACTACTATGGCGCCGAAGATGCCGACCGTGTTATCATCGCTATCGGTTCAATCACCGAGGCAGCCAAAGAGGCTATCGACTATCTCATGGAGAAAGGCGAGAAAGTGGGTATTGTAAGCGTTCACCTCTATCGTCCATTCTCTGCCAAGCACTTCCTCGCTGCAGTTCCTAAGACTGCAAAACGCATCGCAGTGCTCGACCGCACAAAAGAACCCGGTTCAAATGGCGAGCCTCTCTATCTCGATGTGAAAGACTGCTTCTATGGCATGGAGAACGCTCCTCTCATCGTTGGCGGTCGCTATGGTCTCGGTTCTAAGGACACCACACCTGCACAGGTGATGACAGTGTTTGAAAACCTCGCCCTCCCCACTCCAAAAGACCACTTCACTATCGGTATCGTTGACGATGTTACATTCACTTCTCTTCCACAGAAAGAAGAAATCGCTCTTGGTGGCAAGGGTATGTTCCAAGCCAAATTCTACGGTCTTGGCGCTGATGGTACAGTGGGTGCCAACAAAAACTCAGTTAAGATT
>JBJEKB010000002.1:0-29593 GCA_051878395.1 Muribaculaceae bacterium | reverse complement strand
AACCGACTCGTTTAACGCCAATGGCATTTCTCTTGCCGACTACTCGCTGCAGGACTACGTTTATGAAATCAACCTTGCAGCCGCTACCGTGGCGCGCCGTGCCGCCGACAGTTTCTCAACTCCGAGCCACCGCCGCTATGTTGCCGGCAGTGTGGGGCTTTCAAATCGTTCGCTATCAATTTCTCCCGATATAGAGAATCCTGCAGCGCGAGCCTCCGATTGGGATAGCATGGTGGAGGCTTATCGCCCACAGTTCCGCGGACTTATCGACGGCGGCGTGGATTTGATTCTAATCGAAACCATATTCGACACCCTCAACGCCAAGGCTATTGCAGCCACAGCACGCGAAGTGATGGCGGAGAAGGGGGTGGAATTGCCTATACTTTTCTCTATCACTCTCACCGAGAGCGGTCGAGTGCTTTCGGGGCAGACAATAGAGGCGTTTATCGCATCGGTGGAGCATTTCCGGTCTGCGGCAATCGGTCTCAACTGCGGTTTTGGCGCGTCTTCGATGCTCGCTCACTACAGGCGCCTCGCCGAGTGTGCTCCATGTCCGGTTTTCCTCTATCCCAATGCCGGATTGCCCAACGAAATGGGGCAGTATGACGAGACTCCCGAGAAAATGGTCGCCGACCTCGAGCAAATTCTCAAGGATGGCGCGCTGAATATGATAGGAGGGTGCTGTGGCACCACTCCGCAACACATCGCCATGATAGCCGAGCGCGTGCGCTCTCTGAAGCCTCGTGTGCCGCAACCTGCCGCCGAGCGACTCACCCTCAGCGGACTTGAAATGGTGGAGATTGTCCCCGAGCGCAATTTTGTGAATATCGGTGAGCGGTGCAACGTAGCCGGCAGCCGCAAATTCTTGCGCCTAATTAACGAAAAACAATACGAAGAGGCTGCGACAATAGCGCGCGGACAGGTGGAGAACGGAGCGCAGATTATCGACATCAATGTGGATGATGCGATGCTCGACTCGGTTGCCGAAATGAGCAATTTTCTGCGCCTTATCTCCTCCGACCCCGACATTGCGCGCGTGCCTTTTATGATAGATTCCAGCGATTGGAACGTGATAACCGCAGCACTCAAATCAGTGCAGGGCAAGCCGATTGTCAATTCCATAAGCCTAAAGGATGGAGAGACCGAATTTTGCCGCAAGGCGGCTTATATTCGCGACATGGGTGCCGCCGTGGTGGTGATGGCATTTGACGAGGAGGGACAGGCTGTTACTTTCAAGCGCAAAATCGACATCTGCGCCCGTGCCTATTCGCTTCTCGTGGAAAAAGTGCATTTCCCGGCTACCGATATAATTTTCGACCCCAATATACTCGCCGTGGCTACCGGCATAGCCGAGCATAACCGCTACGGGATAGATTTCCTCGACGCGCTGTCGTGGATTAAGTCCAATCTGCCGCACGCCAAGGTGAGCGGCGGTCTCAGCAATCTCTCGTTCTCCTTCCGTGGCAATAATTATGTGCGCGCCGCCATCCACTCGGTGTTTCTCTACCACGCTGTGGCGAGAGGGATGGATATGGCTATTGTCAATGCCGGCGCGATACCTTCCTATGATGATATTCCGGAGAATCTGCGCTCCGCGATAGAGGATGTGCTTCTCGACAGCGACAGCGACGCTCCCGAGCGGCTGATACAAATCGCCGGGGAGATGAAAGATGGCGGTGCCGAGGTGCAAATCGAGTGTGTCGATGCTTCTTCGCTCCCGGTGGATAAGCGCATCGCCGATGCCTTGCTCAAGGGTAGGGAAGAGGATATCCCGGCGCTACTGCAAATGCTGATAGACGAAGGGAAGTCGCCGATGGAAATCATCGATGGCGCCCTGATGGAAGGGATGAACCGCGTGGGAGTGCTTTTCGGCGAGGGGAAACTCTTCTTGCCGCAGGTGGTGAAGAGTGCGCGAGCCATGAAACACGCCGTGGATTGGCTCAAGCCGTATATGCAGGAAGCCGATTCCGACAACTCGTCGCGCGCCACTGTGGTAATCGCCACGGTGAAGGGCGATGTCCATGATATCGGGAAAAACATTGTTGCTGTGGTGTTGCGTTGCAATGGATTCAACGTAATCGACCTCGGCACAATGGTTCCACTTGAAACGATTCTCGATGCCGCCCGCACACACAATGCCGATATCATCGCATTGAGCGGACTTATCACTCCCTCGCTCGAGGAGATGAGGCGCGTGGCGGCTGCGATGCAGCAAGCCGGAATGACTATCCCTCTGATGATAGGCGGGGCTACAACCTCCGCGCTCCACACAGCGGTGAAGATTGCCCCCGAATATAGCGGTGTGGTGGCTTACACCCGCGATGCCGCCGAAATGCCTGCGGTGGCACACCGTCTTCTCTCCGATGCAGCCTATGTCGCCTCTCTAAAGGAGGCGCAAGAGTCTCTGCGTCGCAATTATGAGGCGAAGAAAAACCTCGTGCCACTTGCCGAGGCTCGAAGCCGCGCCGCTCGCATCGATTGGAGCGGATATGTGGCTCCTGTGCCGTTGAAAGGGGATGTGGATGACCTCCGTCTCACTGTCGATGAGGTGGTGCCGTATATCAACTGGGTGCCGTTCTTCGCCTTGTGGCAGATTCCGGCATCGCTTGCCCGGATTGCCACAATCGGTGGTTGCGACCACTGCAGGGCGCAATGGCTTGCGTCGGTGCCCACTGCCGATGTGAATAAGGCGGCTCAGGCAATGCAACTCTACAAAGATGCGATGCGTGTAATCCGGTTCTTTGCCCACAACGCCAACGATAGCATCACCGCCCGTGTGCGCTTTTTCGATGCCCACGCCGATGGCGATGATATTGTGATAGGCGAAAAGCGTCTGCCGATGCTCCGTTCGCAGTCTGCCGATGGCTCTTTCCGCTCGCTCGCCGACTATGTGTCGCCCACCGCGGATAAGATAGCCGCGTTTGCCGTAACCACCGGTAGCGGAATCGAGAGTGCCATCAATCGCAAGAAAGAATTGAACGATGAATATGAGGCGTTGCTCTATCAGGCGGTGAGCGACCGCCTTGTGGAGGCTGCTGCAGAGTGTTTCCATCGCCGTGTGCGCACCGCCATTTGGGGATATGCCCCCGATGAAGCGGAGCCTGCGACCACACTGCTCCGCAACGACTATCGCGGCATCCGTCCCGCCGTCGGCTATCCGTCGATGCCCGACCAATCGCTTATTTTCGACCTCGATTCGCTTCTCGACCTCGCGTCGATAGGAATCTCTTTGAGCGAAAACGGAGCAATGACACCACTGTCGAGCATCTGCGGACTAATGATTTCTCACCCTCAAAGCGCCTATTTCTATATAGGAACAATAGGCGACGACCAGCGTGAGGAATATGCCGGTCGTCGCAATGTGTCGTTGGATACGTTGTCGCGTTTCCTTCCGCTCTAAGCCGTTATTTCCAGCCGTCGTAGTGGATGTTCTCGGGCTTCCACTTGTCCTTGATGTTCTTCTCCTCGGCAGGGTATCCCACAGGGATGAGGCAGAGCGGGATGATGTTCTTGGGCGCGTTGAGAATGTTGGAAACCACATTGGCGCGCTCCATGTTGGGGTAGATGCCGGTCCACACAGCCCCAAGTCCGAGGCTGTTCACCGCCAGCAAGATGTTTTCGGTTGCAGCCGAAGCATCTTGAATCCAGAAATCACGAGCCACACCCTCGAGAGCCTTGTCCATGTCGCCGCACACCACGATAGCAAACGAGGCATTGGCGGTCATCTTAGCATTGGGGAGGCTGTCGGCGAGTTCCTTAAGCAATTCAGGCTTCTTAATCACCACAAACGCCCACGGCTGCTTGTTCACGGCGGTGGGAGCCGCCATCCCCGCGCGCAAAATCTTTTCGATTGTCTCGTCGGGCACGGTGCGCTCGGAGTCGTAGGCTCTAATGCTGCAGCGAGACATGATGTTGTCGTAGGCGGCATTGCCTTGAGGCTCCTCGGTATTTGCAACCTTGAAAATCAGCACTCCGGCAAGCACAGCCAGAATCACATTCAGTACAATAGATGTTTTTTTCATATAAATTCAAATTAGAGAGGTTAATTTCTGTGGCAAAAATACAAAAACAACTCGAACAATGCCTATCGCAGGGGCGATTTTTTACCACTTTTTAATACACTGCCCTGCCGGGTGATTATCTCCTATTTTACCAAATAACAGTTCAATTTGTCGGGAAAAATGGCGAAAATGCGCATTTTGAGGCTGTTTTTGGTTAAAAATTGCTAATTACGGAAATTTTTCTTCGATTAATTTTTTTGTTTTACAAATAATGCATAACTTTGCAGTGTTGTTAAGAACGTATATGTATATTTTGCTTGTGGATAGAATCAAACATAAATTCATCCATAAACTTATTAAAAAAAATGAATGCTACGTTTATGATGGAGCTTCATTCCACCGGCGAAGTTTGTACGCAAGTAACAACCTTAGTCAAATTGTTGATGTACATAAACATAAGATATAGATTTAGTATTAAATAGTTGTTTTATAGATAATTGTGTATTTAAAGATTGGGATAGTCGTGAGACTGTCCCCTTTTTTATTCCCCCACCAACCAAGAATTTTGTAACTGCATAGTTATTTATTGGATTCTTCGATAAGATATATTATTTTTGTATTCAATTCGTATGAATGTAAAATAGAATCGGCAGATAAACAAGTATGAAGGAGAGTAGCATAATAGCAAATAATGGCTCATCTATTGTTCTCTATACGACAGATGATGGCAATACCCAAATTGAAGTGAAGTTGGATAAAGACACCGTATGGCTTAATCGAGAGCAGATTGCTCAACTATATGGTAGAGATTACAAGACAATAGCAAAACATATCAATAACGCATTGAGAGAGGAACTTGAAGGCATGTCGGTAGTCGCAAAATTTGCGACACCCAAGAAATATGGCAGAAAAGAGGGATATACTCAAATGCAAAACGTAGATTACTATAATCTTGATATGATTATTTCTGTGGGATATAGAGTAAAGAGCAAAAATGGAATTGTCTTTAGGAAATGGGCTAACAATATCCTTAAGCAATATCTCATCAAAGGCTATGTTGTTGATAGGCGTCGCCTCGACCACTATGACGAATTGAAAGATGTGGTGAGATTGATGTCTCGTGCCCTATCACTCCAAGATAAGGTGACTGATGAAGAATATGCCGGACTGTTCAATGTCATTACCGATTATGTCTATGCTCTCGATACGCTTGACCGCTATGACTATCAAACATTAGTCATTGAGAAGACCACCAAAGAGGAATCTTTTCGTGCTACCTATGAGAATGCTATGGATGCCATCAATGCCTTGAAGGTGAAGTTTGGCGGTAGTCAATTATTTGCTAACGAGAAAGATGATTCCTTCAAAAGCAGCATTGGACAGATTTACCAGACATTTGGAGGCGAAGACCTTTACCCCTCTGTTGAGGAAAAGGCGGCTATGCTGCTCTATCTCGTGGTGAAGAACCACTCATTCAGCGATGGTAACAAACGTATTGCAGCCATGCTCTTCCTTTGGTTTATGGAAAAGAACGGCATGCTCTATTCCGAAGACGGTAGAAAGCGTATTGCCGACAACACCCTTGTAGCACTGACTTTGATGATAGCCGAGAGTCGTACCGAAGAAAAAGATGTTATGGTGAAAGTAGTGGTCAATCTCATCAACAAGGATAATCAATAAGTACATCGTAACTCAATTGATAATTCACCTTATTTAACCCACATTTTCAGCATCGATTAGAGGTTTTTGAGGGAGCGGTAGCGGCGGCGGCGACAGAGGTAGAACGATGTGATGATGTTGACGCGCGAACCTTTGAAGGGACCGAGGAGGTTTTTGGCTGGTGCGGCGAGGGAGGCGTAGTTTTTCTTCATCTGTCGGTAGTCGCGGTGGGCGCGAATCACTGCCGAGGCGTTTCTGAATTGGAATGTGCCGGCAAACATGGTGAATGCCAGGGCGTCCCAAATCATGCGGCGACGCACGATTTTATCGCGCACATCGGCAGGTGTGTTCTTGTATAGGAGCAAGAGGTTGTTGCGGAAGTTGAGGTAGGTTTTCTTGGGGTTGGAAGCGGGAAGGCTGCCACCGCCGAGATGATAGACCTGCGACTGCGGCACCACTGCCACATCGCACCCTTGCAGGTGGATGCGCCAGCAGAGGTCGATTTCCTCCATGTGGGCAAAGAAGAGGGGGTCGAGACCACCCACGCGGTTGTAGAGTTCGGTGCGCACCATCAGTGCTGCGCCGGAAGCCCAGAACACAGTGGTGGCGTTGTCGTACTGCTCGTGGTCGTGTTCCACATGGCTAAAAATGCGTCCGCGGCAATACGGGAAACCGTTGCAGTCGAGGAATCCGCCCGAAGCGCCGGCGTATTCAAACATTTTCCTATTCTCGTAGGAAAGGAGTTTGGGCTGGCAGGCACCCACAGTGGGGTTGTTTTCCATGAAATCGTAGAGCGGTTCAAGCCATCCTTCGGGCACAGCGACATCGTTGTTGAGTAGGAGAGTGTATGTATAGCCGATTTGCTTGATGGCTTCATTGTAGCCTTGTGCAAAACCGAGGTTTTTCTCGAATCTTATGATTTTGACATCGGGAAAATTGTCGTTTATATAGTCAATAGACTTGTCATGGCTTCCGTTGTCAGCAACAATAATGTCGGCAATCATCTTGTTGGTGCCTTTGACCACCGAGGGAAGGAATTGTTTCAGAAGTTTTCTTCCATTCCAATTGAGGATGATAACTGCTACAGGTTTCATAGAAAAGTTTTTACGATTGTGAGAAAGAGTTTGATTTTACATTCATTTCGTCGCCTATGATTTCATCGAGCGAGGCGACAGCTATGTTGTTGACCAACGCGGGGTTATAGGTTGTCTCCACGCGAAGGTAATTGTCAGTGAATCCGTGCATGGGATGTCCTTTCGGCGGTTGCTCGAAGAGGACGGGGCGAGAAGTTCCGATGAAACGGGATGTGAAATTGCGGAGTTTCTCGTCGGAGAGGGCGAGCATCTTGTGTGCTCTGAGGCTTTTCTCCTGCGGGGGCACCACATAGTCGATTCCGAGTGCTCGAGTGCCGGGACGCTCGGAATAGGGGAATACATGGAGGCGGCTCACATCGATAGAGCGGCAGAATTGGAGCGACTGCTCGAAAAACTCGGGTGTTTCGCCACGCATTCCCACAATCAAATCGACACCGATGAAAGCATCGGGGATTATGGAGCGAATTTTTTCGATTTTCGAGGCATAGAGGGCGGTGTCGTAGTGGCGGCGCATGATTTTGAGCACCTCGTCGCAACCGCTCTGCAACGGAATGTGGAAATGTGGCATGAAACGGCGCGACTGTGCCACCCATTCAATGATTTCGTCGGTGAGGAGGTTGGGCTCGATGGAAGAGATGCGGTAACGCTCAATGCCATCCACCTCGTCGAGAGCTTTCACAAGGTCGAAGAAGTTGTGGTCGGTGCCCTTGCCGAAGTCGCCGATATTCACGCCGGTGATGATGATTTCCTTTCCGCCTTCGGCAGCCACCTGCCGTGCCTGCTCCACCATCGACTCGATTGAGCCGCTACGGCTGCGACCGCGGGCAATGGGAATAGTGCAGTAGCTGCAATAATAGTCGCATCCGTCTTGCACCTTGAGGAAATAGCGGGTGCGGTCGCCGCGTGAGCAGGAAGCGCCGAATCGGCGAATCATGTTGTGAGGCGTGATAACCACCGACTGCTCGCGCTTGTCGCGCCACTCGTCGATGTATCGGGCGATTTCGAGTTTCTGCTCGCTGCCCAGGACTATATCGACACCGGGAATTTCGGCAATCTCATTTCCTTTGAGCTGGGCATAGCACCCGGTAACCACCATCAGCGCGTCGGGATACTTCTTCACAAGGCGGCGTATGAGTTGACGACCCTTCTTGTCGGCAAGTTCGGTTACACTACAAGTGTTCACCACCACGATATCGGGGATTTCGCCCGCCCTCGTGGTGTGAAAACCGCGGTCTGACAAGATTTTGCCTATTGTGGAGGTCTCAGCAAAATTGAGTTTACATCCCAAGGTGTGATACTCAACCGTACCTCCGTTAAACACTGTGTCGTCAATCATATATACTTATTTGGGGTGCAAATTTACATAATTTTAGACGATTGCACAAATATGCAACCGCCTAAAATTACAATGTGTTGATAAAATATTGGAAATCAGAATAATTCCTTGAGATTCCAATTCATGATGAATGAAATCTGCGGGATTAGCGACATCGCAATCTTGCATTGTCCCTGATAGTTGGGATGCCCGTCGGCACCCATGTCGTTGTCGCGAGAGACGAGATTGCCGAGGCTGTGAGCCATATACACGCGGCTCATGCCCAAAGTGCGGTCGCGGAGCGAAGCGATAGCCGCCTTGAGATAGATATTGGCGGCAAACGGGGTAACGCAAAGCACCGGCACATCGCCGTATTTATCCTTCACATTCTCGATGAGGCGGATGTAGTTGCCCACATACTGCTCCTCGGCAGGGATAGCCGTGGGAGAGAAATCGTTCTCGCCGAGTTGGATAATCACAATGTCGGGGCGGTAAGCCTTGAAATCATATTTTTCCTTTCCGTGAGCATCGAAAACGTGCAACCAGCGGTTGGGCATATTGTTTGCCGACACCTGCACGCTGTCGCCATAGTGGCGCACGATACCTTGCCCCGAATGAGCCACGAGCGCGTAATCGGCATCGAAATAGCGAGCGATGATGCAGCCATAAGCCTTGTCGCAATTTTCGGTTTCGAGGGCGAAGCGTTCGCTTGCGCTCTTGCTCTCAGTGCCGTAGCCGCAAGTGTAACTGTCGCCAATCACCTCGATAAAACGCTTGCGCGGCGACACCTTGCCGAGCGAAGCGCCGCTCTCAAGCAGAAGGCTGTGAAGCGTGGTGCAGCCAAATTCCCCCTCGGTGCACTTCTGCAAGCGCAGGATGTGTTTCCCCTTGGCGAGATTGTCGGCAAGAGTGTAGGTGGCAGGTTCTGTGCCCGACACCTTGATTTTTGCGACGAAATTGCCGTCGATAAACACATTGTGGTAACTTGTGCCCTCTTCGGAAAGCACCGCCGCAATGCGACGACCCGAAAACTCGGTCTGGAAATATGTTCCCACCCAGTCGTAGCGCACAGCGCCATCGGAGAGGCGCTGAACACGCCCGGTGAAAGAGATATCACCGCAATCAGCGGCAACGGTTTTGTCGGCAGCGCTCACAGAGAGAGCGAGAGCCGCAACAATAAAAGAAAAAAGAAAGTGTTTCATATACAGTAAATTTTAAGTTTTCAATATTCATGGCAGGATTGCCACCACAAAGATAGAACTATTATTTAAAAATTTAAAGAATATCCCCGGCGAAATTCACTAAATCGCCTCGCAACACACACTTTTGGGGTGTGGGGAGGTGTTTTTCGGGCGATTGCTTGCAGATGTCGAGGAAAATTGAGAATTTTGCAGTCGATTATGAGAAATATTGCACGTTACATACTCATTTTGTGTGCCGCACTGCTTGGAACAGGGCTTGGAAGCGCCACTCCTGCAGCTGTAGCCACCGATTCCATCACCGCGAGCGTCATCACCTGCTACCCCGGAGGGGAGATTTACGAGGTGTATGGGCACACCGCGATAAGGATGCGCGGCTCCGATTTCGACGAAGTGTTCAACTATGGGGTGTTTGATTTCTATTCAGCGAATTTTGTCTATCGCTTTGTGAAAGGCGACGCCATGTACATGGTGGTTCACTACCCCTACGAATATTTCATCCCCGAATACCGCGAGCGCGGCAGTAAGGTGGTGGAGCAGGTTCTCAACTTGCCGCAAACCCATGTGCGCGCAATGCTCGATTACCTGCTGTGGAACTGCCAGCCGCAAAATCGCGCTTACCGCTACGATTATATCGGCGACAACTGCTCGACACGTCCTCGCGACATTGTGGAACGCGCTATGGGAGGCACCATGGAATATCCGGCAGACACGCGCCCGGAATTAACATTCCGCGACATCATGAGGGAGTATAACGGCAATTATCCCTGGCTGTCGTTGGGCATCGACCTTGCCCTGGGAGCCGACCTCGACAAGCCCACAACGGCGCGCGACAAGATGTTCGCACCGCTGTATCTCGAAAGAGCACTCGATGGAGCAACCTACACCGACAGCACCGGGCAAAAAGTGCCTGTGGTGCTGTGCACCAACATACTCAATCCCGGAGCCGACTGCGGAGCCATCCTGCCGCCCACACCATGGTGGCAAACCCCGGCGGTGGCCGCCGCGCTGCTGCTTCTGCTGGTTGTGGCATTGAGTGCGTGGGATTTACACCGCGGGAAAGTGTGCCGAGTAGCCGACACGGTGATATACACCCTCTATGCCGCGGGCGGATGCATTGTGTGGTTTCTCATCTTCGTATCGCTCCATGCCGCCACCGGCAACAACTTTGTGGGGCTGTGGTTACACCCGCTGTATCTCTTTCCGGCGATTGCCGAGTGGTTAAAAACGGCAAAAAAAAGGGTATATTGGTATCATTTTATTAACTTTGCAGTGTTAATCCTCGCGCTTGCTGCGTGGTGGATTGTACCACAGCGTGGCGACGCCTCATTTGTGATGCTCATGCTCGTGCCTATGGTGCGACAAGCCACCTACTTATACATTACAAAGAAAGAATGCGACATAAAAAGAACAAGATAAACGGCTTGATAGCCACCATGCTCATGTCGATGGTGGTGTGCAGCGCATTCGGGCAGTCGAAAAGCGACCGTCCGACCCTCATGGTGGGGATAGTCATCGACCAATTGCGCAGCGACTATATCGAAATGCTCAAAGACCACTTTGGCGAAGATGGCTTCAACCGCCTGTTGCGCAGCGGAGTGTGCTTTGAGAATGTGGATTTCAAAATTCCGCACCCCGACATTGCATCGGGCACCGCGATACTCTACACCGGCGCCTATCCCAATGTGAACAGCATCACATCCTATAAAATACGCAACCGCGCCACCCGCAACGACGAGCGGATACTCCACGACCCCGAAGCGATGGGCAATTTCACCTCCGAGACCCTTTCGCCAAGGGCGATAAGCGTATCGACGCTATGCGACGAGGCTCGCATCGCAAGCATCGGGCTGTCGAATGTGTACTCATTTGCTCCCGACGCACAGCAGGCGATAATCATGGCGGGGCACTCTGCCAACGGCGCCTTCTGGATAAACGACGTGGATGGGAAATGGAGCACCACCACCTTCTACAAGGATGTGCCGTCGGTAATCCAGGCACGCAACTATGCCACACCGCTCGCATCGCGCCTCGACACAATGTCGTGGCGACCGATGGCTTCGAGCGACAAATATGTGGCACTCCCCACCCATCGCCGGATGTACCCCTTCCGCTATTTCTACGGCAAAACCGAGACACAACGCTACCGCGCCTACAAGGAATCGGCTCTTGTCAACGATGAAATCACCTCGGTGGCAATCGACTGCATTGCCAAACTGTCGCTCGGGAAGCGGAAAGAGCTCGACATCGTGAACATCGGGCTCACGGCAGCCCCCTACACCTATGGCGTTACCGCAGACTACAGCTACGAACTCCAAGACACCTACCTGCGCCTCGACCGCGAACTCGCACGGATATTCCGCGCAATCGACAGCGCCGTGGGGATGGACAACGCGGTGGTGTTTGTAGCCTCGACAGGATATTTCGACGACCATTCAGCCGACGAAGAGCGCTTCAATGTGCCCACCGGCAAATTCTATCCCAAGCGGGCAGTGTCGCTGCTCAACATGTTCCTAATTGCCAAATATGGCAACGGAGAATGGCTCAACGGCTATGACGATGGACGATTCTACTTCAACCGCAGCACCATCAAAGATGCCAACCTCGACATCAACGACATGCGTATGCGTGCGGCAGAGTTTCTGCGTCTAATGAGCGGAGTGAAAGAGGCTTACGCGCTCGAAGAGATAGTCAACAACCCGGTAACCCCCGAGGCAAAAGCGATGTATCTCGCCACCAGCAACGCCAACTCGGCAGATGTGTATATCGAGATACTTCCCGGCTGGACAATCGTGCACGACACCCCATCGCAGCGCAACCGCACAGTGCGCGGCAACGCAGTGAACACCCCCATAATCCTTTGTGCCCCCGGACTGAAAGCCGAGAAAGTGAGGACGGCAGTCGATGCCACCTTCCTCGCTCCGACAGTGGCACGAGTGCTGCGAATAAGGTCGCCCAACGGGGCTTGCGACAAGCCTCTCGCATTTTAATTGCAATAAATGCAGTGCATTTGATTAATTATTAGTATTTTTGCAACTTATTAGCAGGGATAGCCCTGCATCGACACCAAACGAAAAAAATAATAACACAATATAAAATGGGATTTACCGATTTTCTAAAATCGCTTTTCGGCGATAAGTCGCAACGCGACATCAAAAAATTAGAGCCGATTGTGGCGCAAGTCAATGCCATAATGCCGACCCTAAAAGACATCACTAACGATGAATTGCGTGCCAAAGTGACGGCAGTGAAGCAACGCCTCAAAGAAGCCACCGCATCCAAGCGCAATAAGATAGACGAACTCAAAGCAGAGATTCAGACTCTCGAATACGACCAGCGCGAACCGCTTTGGGATCAAATCGACAAACTCGACAAGGAGATTCTCGACATCCTCGAGGATGAACTCAAGGAGGTTCTCCCCGAAGTGTTTGCCCTTGTGAGAGAGACAGCGCAACGCTTCAAAGACAACGAGACCATCGAGGTAACCGCAAGCGCTTTCGACCGCGAACTCGCAGCCGCAGGACACGACTTCCTCACTATCGATGGGGACAAAGCCTTGTATCGCAACCACTGGAAAGCCGGTGGCAACGAAATCACCTGGGATATGGTGCACTACGACTGCCAACTTATGGGTGGCGTTGTGCTTAACGGCGGTAAAATTGCCGAAATGGCTACCGGTGAAGGTAAAACCCTCGTGGCAACCCTCCCGGTGTTCCTCAACGCACTCACCGGCAACGGCGTGCATGTGGTTACAGTGAACGACTACCTCGCCAAGCGCGACTCGGAGTGGATGGGTCCGCTCTACATGTTCCACGGACTCTCGGTGGGATGTATCGACAAGACACAGCCCAACACACCGGAGCGCCGCGCCGCCTACAACTGCGACATCACTTTCGGTACCAACAACGAGTTTGGTTTTGACTACCTCCGCGACAACATGGCAACCGTTACCGAAGACCTCGTGCAACGCCGCCACAATTTTGCCATTGTCGATGAGGTCGATTCGGTGCTTATCGACGATGCCCGTACACCGTTGATTATCTCCGGCCCCGTGCCCAAAGGCGACGACCAACTCTTCAACCAGTTCAAGCCCAATGTTGAGAAGGTTGTAAACGCACAACGCCGACTTGTAACCGAACTTTTGAGCCAAGCAAAGCAGAAAATCGAGAGCGAAAACAAAGAAGAAGCCAAAGAAGGCGCATTGCTCCTCTACCGCGCATTCAAGGGACTCCCGAAAAACGGCGCGCTCATCAAGTTCTTGAGCAAGGAGGGAATCAAGCCCAAGATGCTCGAAACCGAGGCATTCTACATGCAGGACAACAGCCGCGACATGCACATTGTAACCGACCCGCTCTATTTCATCATCGATGAGAAAAACCGCAGCGTGGAACTCACCGACAAGGGTATCGATGTGCTCACCGGCACCAGCGACGACCCCAACTTCTTCGTGCTCCCCGACATCGCATCCATCCTCTCGGAAATCGAAGGCAATACAACCATAAGCGACGAAGAGCGCCAGGCACGCAAAGACGAGGCGATGAGCAATTATGCCATCAAAGCCGAGCGCGTGCACACCGTGAACCAGCTTCTCAAAGCCTACACCCTTTTTGAACTCAACGTGGAATATGTCATCGACGACAACAAAGTGAAAATCGTTGATGAACAGACCGGACGTATCATGGAAGGACGCCGCTACAGCGACGGTCTCCACCAAGCAATCGAGGCAAAAGAGGGGGTAAACGTGGAAGCAGCCACACAGACATTTGCCACAATCACTCTCCAGAACTATTTCCGCATGTATCACAAGCTATCGGGTATGACCGGTACAGCCGAAACCGAAGCGGGCGAGTTCTGGGACATCTATAAACTCGAAGTAGTAACCATCCCCACCAACAAACCGGTGCAACGCATCGATATGCCCGACCGCGTGTATAAAACCAAGCGCGAGAAATACGAGGCTGTAATCGCCGAAATCGAAGAGATGGTGAGAATCGGGCGTCCGGTGCTTGTAGGTACCACCTCGGTTGAAATCTCCGAGTTGCTGAGCCGAATGCTCACTATGCGCCACATTCCCCACAACGTGCTCAATGCCAAATTGCACCAAAAAGAGGCAGACATCGTGGCACAGGCAGGACGCAAGGGTGTTGTAACCATTGCCACCAACATGGCGGGTCGTGGTACCGACATCAAGTTGACCCCCGAAGTGAAAGCCGCCGGAGGTCTTGCCATTATCGGCACCGAGCGCCATGAGAGCCGCCGCGTTGACCGCCAGTTGCGCGGTCGTTCGGGACGTCAAGGCGACCCGGGTAGCTCGGTATTCTATGTATCGTTTGAGGACAACCTCATGCGCATGTTTGTGAGCGACAAAGTGGTGAAAATGCTCGACCGAATGGGTCTCAAGGAGGGTGAACGCATCGAATCATCGATGTTTACCAACGCTATCGAGAATGCCCAGAAACGCGTTGAGGAGAACAACTTCGGAATCCGCAAGCGCCTTCTCGAATACGACGATGTGATGAACTCGCAGCGTAACGTAATCTACACACGCCGCCACCACGCACTCAAGGGAGAGCGTATCGGACTCGACATCATAAACATGCTCTACGATAAAACCGAATCGCTCATCCAGGAATACAAAGGTTTCGACTTCGAGGAACTCAAATATGCCGTATTGCGCATCTTTGCAATGGACGTTCCATTCAACGAAACCGAATACAAGGCTATGGACTCGGAAGAAGCCACTAAAAGACTCTTCAATGCTGTAAATGCCAACTTCAAACGCCGCAGCGAGAACCTTTGCGAGGTGGCAATGCCATTCTTTGAAAACTTCATGGAGCAGGTGAAAGCCAACCCCGGAATCGAAGCCTCGAAGGTGATGGTGAGAGTCCCTATCAAGGACGGCCGCCGCATCTATGGCATCCCCACCAACCTTGTCGAGGCATACGACTCGAAGTGCAAGAGCATGGTGCGCGACTGGCAGAAGCATGTCATGCTCATGACCATCGACGAGGCTTGGAAAGAACACCTCCGCGAACTCGACCAGTTGCGCCAATCGGTACAGAATGCAAGTTACGAGCAGAAAGACCCGTTGTTGATCTACAAACTCGAATCGTTCAACCTCTTCAAGACAATGGTGGACACCATGAACGAGAAGGCTGTGAGCATCCTCATGCGCGGAGCCGTGAATGTTCAGGAACAGCCCACCGAAGCAAAAGAACCGTTACCATCGCAACGCAAGAAGCAACAATATGTAGAGCGCAAAGACGATTATGCCGAGGCACAGGCAGCACAGCGCAAAGCTGCATCGCAAGCCGGCGCAGCGGCTCAACGCCCGCGCACTCCGATTGTAGCAGTGCCGAAAGTGGGACGCAACGAGCCTTGTCCGTGCGGCAGCGGCAAGAAATACAAGAATTGCCACGGTGCCAACAACAACCAGTAACAAACTATAACTACCCGACTGCCTGCCCCACCGCAGGCAGTCGTTGTATCCAAGCCTCGGAATTATGCCACGAGATAGCCGTTTACACCTTCTCGATGTGTCGCCAAGCGAATTGCCCGCGACTCTCAACAACCCGTTTCTGCCATGCCGCGAGCCGCTGTGTCGCAGAGCCGCGACGCTAATTGCCGCAACTGTGGCTCAAAACGAATCGTGGAGCAGGGAAATTGCGCGGAGGGGCAAAATGTTTGGCACCCTCATTGTGCGAATCAAGGATAACACACCGGGATTTCTTGCGGCGTATTCGGGCAACTTGAACAAAAGCAACAATCACCCATATTTTGTGCCTCCAATTTTCGACGCAACCCCGGAGAATGGCTATTTTCGCCGAAAAGAGGCTGAAATTACCGCTATCAACCGGGCAATCGAAGCCGGAGAGGGGGATGTGGATGCGCTTGCAGCCAAGCGTGCGGCAATGTCGGCACAACTGCAACAGTGGCTGTTTGAACAATATGTAATTACCGATATCGCCGGCAACCGGAAGTCGCTTGGCGAAGTGTTTGCTCAATGCCACAACGAATTGGAGCGGCTCAGGGCTGAGGAACGCACACGAGAAATCGAGGTGCGAAGAAGCGGAGGCGAATATAGCGTGCGGCAATATCCACGCGTGCCGCTCGTCCCGCCTGCTGCGGCAGGCGACTGCGCTGCGCCAAAATTGCTCCAATATGCTTTTGAGAATGGCTACACACCTCTTGCGCTCGCCGAGTTTTGGCTCGGCGCGTCGAATGTGGTGGCTGGACGCGAGGCAATGCACTTCTACGGCGCCTGCCGGGGAAAGTGCTACCCGATTCTAACCTATATGCTTCATCTCCCTCTCGATATCGAGATGGAATCGAATCCGGATTAGTTGAGATTTAAATTCACCTTCTCGAGTTTGTAGCCGAGAGTTGTGAGGGCGATAGTGGCACCGAGGCGGAAGAAAATCTCGGTGGTCTTGGCATACATCTGGAACGCCTCGACGCTCGCCGGCTCGATTCCCTCTTTGCGGATGAGCGACAATGCCAGCTGGGCACACTCCTGCAGAGTGCCGTCGATGAGCGAGCGACGCTTTTGTCCCTCTTTCACATCGAGGAGTGAATCCATCACATATTCGTCCATGCAGTCATAGCCGCGCACATCGCGGATATACACATAGAGGTCGTCGATATCCTTCACCTTATCCCATACAGTGTCCCAGAGCACCGCGGCACCGATGCCGTAGTAGGCAGCCCATGCTATCGCCACCATAGGATAGCGGGCGATTTCGGGCACCGAGTCTGCCATATATTGCGGCGCACTCTTTTTCCATCGTTCCTCAAGGTCCTCGACATCAAAAAGGCGGTCCTTGATAATTCCGCGGCTTGCGCACAGTTCAACAATAGATTTGGTGAGCCTTTCAACAAAGGGTCCGGAGTACCATATAGTCATATCGCAATAATTTTTATGAGTTCAACAAAATATACTGCAAAGATAGCGCAATAAAAGGCGATGGCAAAATCCAAAGCGCGGATTTTGCCATCACAAAGGGAGAGAAAAGAGAATAACGGTCTAAATAGTGGTGATTCGCATGTGGGCTTTGGGGTAACGGAGGGTGATGCAACTTGCCTCGGTGAGCACCAGCGCGTCGGTGTTGCGGATTCCGGCATCCTTGAGGTTGAGCGACTGAGTTCCAAACGGAATATGGCTATACTTCTGGATATACTCGGGGTCGATTACAATGCCACACTCGGGCATGCCACACTCATCGAAAATCTCACTCAAGAGGACATAGAATTTGCCGAATTTAGAACGAATTTCGGTGAAATCGATGCCCCATTTCACGATGTTCTCGCCTGCCGAGAGCACTTTGGTGGTCTCGATATTGCTAAGCGACTCGATGAGCTCGCTGCCGCCGATGAGCACCTTGCGCTTGTTGCCGGCATTTCCGGTGAAAGCCTCTTTCATCATAGTGATGAGCGATGCCTGAGTGAGACCACCCTCTTTGTTGTAGGAAAAGTGTTTTCCTGCCTGCCACCAGATGCCACCGGTGAAGAGAACATCCTCTTTTTTGTTGGGGTCGAAGATTCTGCGTTTTGCGCCGAAAAGGAAATTTTTCTCCATGCCGAGACGCATATCGTAGATAGCAGCCTCCTCCTGGTCGGAGAATCCCCAATTCACCTCTTTATTCGCGATTCTCTGGAGCGTACTTTGCTCGATTTGCATCTTGAAAATCTGGCAGAAATTTTGCGATTTCACAGGAAGCGACTCGAATTGTGGCGACTGCACATCGAGCTCGGTGGCGGCACGTCCCATTCTCACAATTTCGGCTCCTTCGGGAATGCCCGGGAGACAATTATCGGAATTGCCCGACTTCTTGCCATTCACAGGAAGCACCTTTATTCCGGTCGAACTCTTTCCAGAGACATACAACACCAAGTCGCCATGGGCGGTAACACCGTCGGGATCATAGCCGCTTACCCCTTTAACCAAGATAGTGTCGGAAACTTCAAAGATTTCGGGATTCTCGACCAGGAGAGTCGTTACAATGCTTCCCATATCCGGAACTGCGGAAGTTACCTTGGTAATGGTGGGCTTGGTATCCACCGAGTAGTAATCGACAATCATGCTGCCCGCATGTTTTGCACCGGCAAGGCGCGAGATTTGGTCGATAGGAGTCGCCATAGGGCGAATTTTCACAATGCGGCTGTCGATTTCGTTGAGCAGGAAGTCCCCCTCTTTGCGCACAATGTCGGTGGTAATCGGTCCGTCCACCACATGTTTGCCACCATCGGTGCCGGCAATCACTGCCGAAGCCAGCGATGCGGCGCTGCAGGAATCATCGAGCCAGGCAAGCAGTCCCACCAGGGCGAGAATCGCGGCAAGAGCGAGGAACGGGTGTTTTTCGATAAACTCGGCAACAGTAATTGCCATTTTAGCAATAAATGATTTGGAAGTTGAAGCGTTGCTTCGATTGTTTTTGTTAGTCATAGTTTTAATAGATTAAAAAATTGAGTGAATAAATGTGTGTTATTAAATAGTGTTTTGTGATTAAGCGGCGAGGATTAGATATCCCACACACTGCGGCGAGGATTGGCGAGGAAATCTGTGTCGCGGTTTTTCAGCGCCTGGATACGTTCAAAATCGTCGAGAGGCACATTGGTGGTCTTTCTAATCACCTCGATTTGCTCGTTGCGACCTTTGATATATGCCCGGCTCACAGCGTTGTCGTAGGCAATTCCTTTGGCGATGACTTTCTTCCACTCATCGCTCTCGGGATTCTCGAGAATCTGCTCGACCACCGCTTGCGACTTCTCCACCATATCGCTATTCTCGGTGTTTTCGCCATCGATTTCCGCAAGGAAATCCGAAATTTTACCTCTCACATCGGGCACCTGCGGCTTTGCCGGAATCGGCATAGGCTTTGGAGCGAAAATTTCGGCGAGAGTAGAGCGCAATCGGTCGTCGGCGAGAGCCTCGAGCACCGCCTTTACGGTGTCGCTTGGCGCATCCTCATTCATAGGTTCGACACCGGGTTGTTCAATACAGTTTTCATTTTGAGGCTCAATCAGCCCATCGGTTTTGTTTTCAAATTCTGTTTCCATAGTTTAATGATTAATTAATTGATTACGCTGCAAAGTTACAACCCCGGTCTTCGCTCCGCGCGCATTTTGCGCCAAAACCGGTAATTTCACCTAATTTAACGCACTTTTTATGAAAAATCATCGAAAATCCGACACAAATCGGGCATTTTTTCAAGAATTTGCCGCATTGGTCTATAAGTTTGTGTGAATTGAATATTTTTCATTAATTTTGTGCCTCGAAACATTAAAAGAAAATAATTATGAATCGTGTATCAAAAATCTTATTATCACTTGCGACTATGTTTATGGCATTCTCTGCAAGCGCATTCGATTTGAGTAGCCTTGGCTCACTCCTAAACAACGACACAGCAAACGACATCCTCAACCTCCTCGTCTCGAAGAGCGACCTTGAAGTGAAAGACCTTGCCGGCACATGGAAATACAAAGCCCCTGCCGTTGCATTCGAGAGCGAAGACCTCCTCAACAAAGCAGGCGGCGAATATATGGCGGGCGTTATCGAAGACAAAATGGCTCCATACTACAAGAAAGTGGGTCTCGACAACATGGTGCTCACCATCGACGCCGAGGGCAATTTCGAGTTGAAATTCAAAAAAGGCACTGCAACAGGTACAATCGAGAAAACCGACGACGGCAGATTCCAATTCAACTTCAATTCACTCGGTCGCTACAAGATAGCCGAGGCAAAAGCCTATGTGAAGAAAGGCACCACCCTGCAAGTAACCTTCGATGTAACAAAACTCATCGACATCGTAACAAAAATAGCAAGTTACAGCAAAACCTCAACACTCTCAACAGTAACCACCCTCCTCAAAGGCTACAACGGAATGTACTCCGGCTTTGAACTCGAAGCCCAATAAAATAGAAACAACATTCACTCGATAGAAGGCTGCACCCCAAGGCGCAGCCTTTGTTCTACCCGCACAAATGCTCCCGATTCGCCCGATAGTAAACGATATCCCGCCCCAAATAAATAATTAAATTAGGTGAAATTGCAGGATTTGGAGCAGAATGCGTTTTCTGCGCATAATGTGGTTGTAATTTTGTGGCGTGGATGGTGGGGAGGTACAAAAAGAGAGTGTGTCGATTGACACACTCTCGGTTGTATTGTGGGGGAGGTTACTTGCGGCCGTTGCGACGCTGCTGCTCGCGGAGCTGTGCTTGCTGCTGACGCTGCATTTCCTCGAGGCGGGCCATGAATCCGCTTTTCTTTTTGGGTTTCTTGGCTGCGGCTGCCATTTCGGCTCTCACATCTTCTTCTTTTACCACAAAGCGGAATGCGTAGGTGGTTACGATGGTGATGAGGAGAGAGAGGAAGTAGTAGTAGCTAAGACCTGAGGCGTAGTTGTTGAAGAACACGAGGAACATGATGGGCATGAGGTACATCACAAATTTCATTCCCGGCATTTGGTTGCCCGACTGGTTCTGCATGTTGATGTGGGTGTAGATGATGTTGGTTGCGGTCATCAACAAGCAGAAGAGGCTGATGTGGTTGCCGAAATAGTTGGTGATGAACGGAATCTGACCGGTCCACGACACGATGGCGTCGGGGGCGGAGAGGTCTTTAACCCACAGGAACGATTCGCCGCGCAATTCGATACAGGATGGGAAGAATGTGAACATGGCGAAGAGGATTGGCATCTGCAGCAACATGGGCAAGCATCCGCTGAATGGACTTGCGCCGGCGCGGCTGTAAAGTGCCATTGTCTCTTGCTGGCGTTTGAGCGCATTTTCCTGACCGGGATATTTGTCGTTGATGGCTTTGATATCGGGTGCGAGGATGCGCATCTTGGCTTGCGATTTCATGCTCTTGTAGGTGAGCGGGAAGAGTACCAACTTGATGAGGAGTGTCATGAGCAGGATTACAACGCCATAATTTGATACCCAGCCGGCGAGGAAGTCGAAAATGGGGATGATGAAATAGGTGTTGATACCGCGGAAGAAGCTCCATCCGAGGGGAATGAGGTGGGTGAGCTCGAGCGACTCGCCATCGGCGGCAAGTGTGTCGTCGTAGCTGTCGAGGAGCGAGAACAAGTTGGGACCGAAATAGAAGTGGAACGAAGCGGGCACTTCGGCTGCCGAGGAGTATTCGAGCACCGAATTTACGTTCATGTCTTTGAGATATGCGAAGTTGTCGGCTGTACCCTTTTCAAACACTTTTGTTTTGAGGTCAACGCTGGTGAAAGGCTTGTCGGCGATGAGCACCGAGGAGAAGAATTGGTTTTTGAATGCAATCCATTGCACTTTGTCGCTGAGGCGCTTGTCGTCGCTCTCGGTTTCGCTCATGTAATCTACATCGCCACCGGCGTATTTGTAGTAGATTGTGCTGTTGCGCTCCTCAAACATTCTGCCTTGCTCGTGGCGGCTCATTTTCTGGTGCCACTTGAAGCCCATTTCGGCGATGCTCTGCGGAATCACCTTCGACATTCCATTTTGCACCACTTCCATCTTCACGATATAGTCGTTGGCGGGGATGGTGTAGCGGAGCGACCAGGAAGCGCCGTTGGCGAGGTTGAGGGTCATCAACACGGTGGAGTCGTTGGGCATCGAAGGAGCGAAGTAGAGGTCCTTGGTGTCGAAACGCTGGTCGGTTGAGTTGAGAATGAAGCCGTAGTCGTTGGTCTTGGCATCAAACATTACGAGTTCGTCCACTTTTTCCTGCTTGTTGGCAGAATAGGCGTCGTAGTCTTTGAGTGTAACCTGCGAAATTACGCCGCCCTTGGTGGAGAAGTTCACTCTAATGTGCTCGTTTTCAACAACGATTGTTGAATCGGTGCCGTTGACAAACGGGGTGAAGTCGCGATATTTGCCGGCAGTGAAAACGGCATCTTTGAGAGCCTTGGATGCGGCTGAATAGAGCGTGGCATCGATAGTCTTGTCGATGATTTTCTCCACTGCGACAACGGTGTCGGGGAGAACGAGAGAGCCGGAGATGTGTCCTTTCGACACCACGAGGCTCATTTTGTCGTTAGAAAGTGAATAGGTAGCGTCCTCGGCTGTGCCTTCTGCCTTTCCGTAGGCTTGCACTGTGCGTCGAATCACATCGACATCGGCTGCCGAAATTGAGTCGATAAATATCACCTCGTCGGCGACGTTGTTGTCGGCGGCAGCGGTTTGCGAGATTCGCTTACTCTCTGCTATCTCTTCGGGGGATGGTTGATTGAGCCATGTGAAGCCGAAAATCACAAGCCCCATCAATAGCAGTCCAATAAGTGTGTTCTTATCCATTTAATATAATTTGTTATGTTATTTCTTTTTGTTTTCGATAGCGGCGCGCACGAAATCCATAAACAATGGATGTGGATTGAGCACGGTGCTACTGTATTCGGGATGATATTGTGTTCCGACAAACCATTTGAGTCCGGGCACTTCGACAACCTCGACAAGGTGGGTTTCGGGGTTTTCGCCCACGCACTTCATGCCGTTGGCTTCAAACATCTCGCGATACTCGTTGTTGAACTCGAAGCGGTGGCGATGGCGCTCGCGCACATCGAGTGTGCCGTAAGCCTTTGCCGGGATGCTACCCTCGGTGAGGTGGCACTCGTAGGCGCCGAGACGCATTGTTCCGCCAAGGTTGCTTATGCTCTTTTGCTCCTCCATCAAGTCGATGACGTTGTAGGGGGTCTTCGGGTCCATTTCGGTGCTGTTTGCCTCCTTGAGGTTGAGCACGTCGCGCGCATATTCGATTACCATACACTGCATGCCGAGGCAGATGCCGAATGTGGGCATGTCGTGCTCGCGACACCATTTCAGCGCCACAAATTTTCCTTCGATGCCGCGTTGACCGAATCCGGGGGCTACGATAACGCCATCCATTTCGGCGAGTTGAGCCTCAACATTGGCATCGGTGAGCTTTTCGCTGCTGATGTATCGAAGGTCGAGTTTGTGGTCTTCGTAAGTTGCGCATTGGAACAAAGCCTCGTTAATCGACTTGTAGGCATCCTGCAACTCCACGTATTTGCCGACAAGACCGATTTTCACTACATCGGAAGCCGATTTGAGTTTGCCGAGGAAGGTGTTCCAGCGGCTCATGTCCGGCTCGTTGACCGATTGAGTCATAGTCTTGGCGAGAACTATCTCGTCGAGATGCTGCTCGTGCATTTTGATAGGCACCTCGTAGATTGTAGGCACGTCGATAGATTGGATAACGGCGTCGGGCGACACGTTGCAGAACTGAGCCACCTTGCGGCGCATGTCGGCGGGAATTTCCTTCTCGGTGCGGAGCACGAGGATGTCGGGTTGGATACCCACCTCCTGGAGCTGCTTCACCGAGTGCTGTGTGGGCTTGGTTTTCAGCTCCTTGGCAGCGCGGATGTAGGGGACATAGGTGAGATGGATACACACACAGTTGCGTCCGAGTTCCCAACGAAGTTGGCGCACACTCTCGATAAATGGCAACGACTCGATGTCGCCCACAGTGCCGCCGATTTCGGTGATAACGAAGTCGAATTTGCCTGTGTTGCCGAGCAATTTCACATTGCGTTTGATTTCGTCGGTGATGTGAGGGATAATCTGCACAGTCTTGCCGAGGTAATCGCCGCGGCGTTCTTTGTCTATGACACTTTGATAGATTCTACCGGTAGTAACATTGTTGGAGCGAGTGGTGCGAATGTTAGTGAAACGCTCGTAATGTCCAAGGTCAAGGTCAGCCTCATGCCCGTCTTCGGT
This sequence comes from Muribaculaceae bacterium, assembly GCA_051878395.1. Classification (GTDB taxonomy): domain Bacteria; phylum Bacteroidota; class Bacteroidia; order Bacteroidales; family Muribaculaceae; genus W0P31-042. The sequence goes on along the minus strand of JBJEKB010000002.1, from coordinate 5,604 downwards.
AACATAGCATTCGCCATGCTCATAGGGGTTGAGTGTGCCCGGGTCGATGTTGATATAGGGGTCAAACTTTTGAATAGTTACTTTGAACCCGCGGGATTGCAAGAGCATCGCCAAAGAAGAGGAGATGATGCCTTTTCCAAGAGAGGAAACTACACCTCCGGTAACAAAAATATACTTAGTATCCACCGTATGTAATTTTTTAATTATTTTCAAACTGCAAAATTAATGAATAATATCCACTCTCCCAAAAGCAGTGGTAAATTTAGCAATTTTTTAGGCGAAAATCGCTAATAATCACGGCTTGAAAATGAGAATCCGAAAGATTGGTTATTTTTACCTTAATTCGGGTAAATGAATTTATTGCCAAAAACCGTATCTTTGCAAAAATTAGTATTGACTATGAAAGAGGTATTTTTAGACTCGGTACAGCAATTCAACGAGCAATATGGTTTTGAGACCGTGCATCCGCTTGTGAGTGTGGCTCATTATGCCACTCCCGGTGCCGTGGAAGAGTGCATCGTCCACTATGGCTTGTATGCTCTGTTTCTCAAGGAAAACAAGGGGTGTCAACTCTCCTACGGTCGCACAAAATATGATTTCGACGAGATGACGGTTACAAGTTTCGCTCCGGGACAGACCATCCATGTCCAGCCGATGCCGGGCGTGAAAACTCCCAAGTGGACCGCCTTGGTGTTCCACCCCGATTTCCTTGCGAGAACGGCTTTGGGCAAAAACATATCGCGATATGAGTTTTTCTCCTACACGAGCAATGAGGCTTTGCACCTGTCGGCATCGGAAATCGAAATTTTCCGTGGCGTAGTGGGGCAGATTGAGCAGGAATTGCACCATTCCATCGACAAGCACACCCGCGACCTCATCGTGAGCAACATCGAGCTGCTTCTCAACTATTGCCTTCGGTTCTACGACCGCCAGTTTGTTACGCGCGAGGAAATCAATCACTCGGTGGTGCAGAAATTCTCCGCGTTGCTCAATGACTATATTGCCAACATTGCCCACCGGGAGGGACTCCCCACGGTGTCGTATTTCGCCGATAAATGTTGCCTCTCGAAGGGATATTTCGGCGAACTTGTACGTGTGGAAACCGGTCGCACCGCCAAGGATTTCATCGCCGACCACCTCCTGGCGTCGGCAAAACAGCTGCTCAATGACGACGCGTTGAGCATCGCTCAAGTGAGCGAAAGCCTCGGGTTTGAGTATCCGCAGCATTTTGTGCGTTTCTTCAAGGCGCACACCGGCATGACTCCGCGAGGCTACCGCGAGGCGCTATAATGTGAGTCGTAGCACCCTGATGGGGCGGTTTTCGCCCGAATACAACTCGGTGGAGAAATAGTGCTCGCCTGTTGCGCGAAAGCCGCATTTCTCCATCACCCGTCCCGAGGCGGGATTGTCGGTGAAATGTCCGCTCACCAGCGAGGTTAAGCCGGAATTTCGGGCATAGCCGACCACAAGGCGCAGTGCCTCGGTGCAGATGCCCATCCCCCAATATGGCTGTGCCACCCAATATCCCACAATCGGCTCGCCGGGAAGTGCCGGCACGCCGTCGTGCTCGCACGATTCACCGTAGCCTATCGCTCCAATCGGTTCTCCGGTTTCTTTGAGCACTATTGCCCATGTGGTAGGGGTGTTAAACACGGTGTTGATGATTGTGCGACTCTCCTTGACATCGGAATGTGGTCGCCAGCCTGCCCGTGGTCCCACATCGGGGTGGGAGGCGTGGCGATAGAGTGCCTCGGCATCGGTTTCATGCCATTTGCGCAGACAGATGCGAGCCGTTTCCATCTCAAATACCTGATTTTTCATCTCCTAAAACAGATAAAAATGGCGACAAGAGGCTAAAACCACCACCTGTCGCCATCGGTGTTGAATTTAATTATTTCAAAATCACTTTTTTGCCTCGTGTGTTGTCGAGGGTTACAACGTAAGCACCCGGAGCGACTGCAATCACCGCTTTGTCGCCGGTGATGTGTTGCGAAGCCACCTCGGCGCCGTCGAGGGTGTAGATAATCACGTCGCAATCTTGCGCGCCTTCCACCATCACGCCTCCGGCGGTGGGATACACATCCCACGATGTGGCGTCGATGCGCGCAACAGAGGAATAGTCCGAGATTTCGATGTCGTCGATATTGAGGCGCTTGCCGGCTGTCTGCTCAAACTTGAGGCGAACCGGTCCGGCGATGTTTGCCGGGATTGTGTAGGCTGTGAGGACTGTGGCGCTCACTTCGATTTCCTTGAGGAGGGTCCAAGTCTCGCCATCGTTCACCGAGTATTTCACCTCGATGGTGGCGTTGTCGTCGCTGCCGAAGCGGGCGGCGTAGAACGAGATTGTTCCGGCTCCCGAGGTCTTATTCTCCATCATTTCGATGTAGGAACTATCGGTCTTGCCAAATCGTGCCGATTGCGAGCCGCGGCTGTTGGGGTCGCCCCACACACCCACATCGCCGAAACGCCACAAGCAGGCGTGTCCGTCGATTGCTGTGCTCCAGTAGCCTCCGGTTTCGATTCCCTCGAAGTCTTCGATGAACGACTTGGGATAGCCCACAGTGGCTACGACATCCACTTCGTCGCCTTCAAACGATGCTGTGGCGAGTGTGAGCAGTCCGGTGTAGGTTCCTTCGTTCACCACTGCCTTGCAGCGCACGTAGATGTATTCGCCTTCGGGGTCGATGGCGAGGTGTTGCGACCAGTTTTCCTTGTCGCGGCTAATCTCGAAGTTGCCCGAGATTTTGGCGTCGATTTGCTCGGTAACATATTCGGTATAAACCTGCACGCTCATCGGCTCGGAAGCCACGCCGGGAAGGGTGTTGAACACGATGCCGCTCTCGGGATAGATGAGTGCGAGAATCGGGGTGGGGTCGGCTGTTGTTACCTTCACCTTGTTGGATTTGAGTGTGCCATCGGTGAGGCTGAGCATATAGTAGTAGTCGGTGCTGTAGTTCAGCCCGGTAACATCGAGTTGTTGTGCCGAAGCAGCCACTTTCACGGGATAGCCGGCAACCGGGGTGGTTGCGTCGCTCTCGAAGAGCGAGAACAGATAGTCGGCGGTGCCCGAGATGTTGGTCCAGTGGGCTGTGAAGCCGTCGATGCCGATTCCGGTGGCTTGCTGTGCCGGGATGCCGTCGAGTGCCGACGCTTTGGCGATAATCGAGAAGGCTATGTCGCCGCTCTCCACCGAAATCGATGTGGAGAAGTCGCCGGCTACATCGGATGAGAAATAGATGTCGAATTTTGCGCCTTCGGCACTGCACAGCTCATCTTTGTCGAGAATGCTTTTCGACACCGAGAAATAGCGCGGGTCATCCACTTCGATGGCGAAATTCTCGGTGAGTGCCGATGCTTTCACCGTTACGGTGGTCTTCACCTGGCGGTTGAGCGATGTTGTGCCGAGGTTATACACAGTGCCATCGACAGGCGAACTCACATTTGGCTTGGCGGCACCGCCGGGCACCCAACCTTCGTTGGTGCGGTTGCCCCAGATGTATTCTGCAAGTTCGGGGTGGTCGATAAAGGGGTTGCGGTTTTCCTGATAGTTGCTCACAGCCTCGTTGCGGTTGATTTCCTTCTGGCTCACAGGGTCCTCGCGGTGCCACTTCATGAGCAGGTTGATTGCCCAGGTGGTGTAGCATGGATAGCTGTTGCCGGCGAGCATCGGGCTGCTCCAGGTGTAGAAGCGGTCGTTGTAGGCTGCCGCCATATAGAAATATGTGCGCGCAAAATCGCCTTTATATTGGTCGTCAGGCTCGAAAACCGTGCCGCTGTAGCCGGGGAATGTACACTTTCCCAAGCGTCCGAGCGGCTTGATGGAGCCGTTGGCGGGGAGGTAGGTGCCGTTCTCACATTCGCCGTAGGGGTAGTTGCTGCGCTGCCCGTTCACTTTGCCGTCGGTAGGGTAGATGTGATAGGCGTCGGAATACATCGGCGAGGCGTCGTCAAACCAGCTCTTGGGGAATGAGTGCTCGCGATTGTAGCAGTCGCCCACATTGGTGTAGCTGCCACACTGTTTTTTGCCGGGGGTGAATTTCGCTGTGGAATACATATCCCACACATACCCGTCGGAGGTTACATCCGAGGTCTTATACACGGTCCACAGTCCGTTGTACCCCACATTTTCATGGTCGCCCACAATCTGGCACAGTGCCTTGAGGAGTTCCGATTTGTTTTTGCCTTCGGCACTCTTGTAGTATCCCGAAGGAGCGGCTGCCCACACTGCCACAGGCAGGGCAAGGGCGCACACAATGAGTAGAAGATTCTTTAGTTTTGTCATATCTCTAAGATAGGTGGTTATTTGCTTTTCTTGTTTTTGCCGGCGAGCATTCCGCAAGCCGCCATGATATCTTCGCCACGCGAGCGGCGGATTGTGCAGAGCACTCCCATGTCGTTGAGCGCGTCGCGAAATGCCGTCATCTTCTCCGGCGGACAAGTGCGGAGCGGCGAACCCGGAATTGCGTGGAAGCGGATGAGGTTGACACGTGCCGATGTGCCGCGAATGAGTTTCTCGAGCGCCTCGGCATGGCGGATGTCATCGTTCACGCCGTTCCACATGATGTATTCCACCGAGAGGCGACGCTGGTGGGCGAAATCGTAGTTTCTGAGTAGCGACATCACATCTTTCACGCTATATGCCTTCTCCACCGGCATCAGTTGCTGTCGCTCGTCGTGGAATGGCGAGTGAACGCTTATGGCGATGTGCACCGAAGTTTCCTCGGCGAGGCGTTTCAGCTCGCGCAGGCGCCCTATCGACGACACGGTAACCCGTTTCGGACTCCACGCAAATCCCCACGGCGAGGTCATTATCTCAATCACCTTCATCACCTGCTCAAAGTTGTCGAGAGGCTCGCCCATCCCCATAAACACCACATTGGTGAGCGCGAGCGACTCGGGGATGCTGAGCACTTGGTTGACAATCTGCGCTGCGGTGAGGTTGCCGTGAAAGCCTTGGCGTCCGGTCATGCAAAACGAGCAGTTCATCTTGCACCCCTTCTGCGAGGAGATGCACAGGGTGGCTCTATCCTCATCGGGAATATAGACACTCTCCACGGCGTTTCCATCGTGGCATGAGAAAAGATACTTTTTCGTGCCATCGATGCTCTCGGTGGTGAGCGACGGGAGTTCGCGCCCCACGCAATACCGCTCTGCCATCGCCTCGCGCACCCCTTTGGGGATGTCGGTCATCTCGTCGATCGAGGTGACGCGCTTGTCGTAGAGCCACTTGGCTATCTGCTTGGCGCGGAAACGCGGCAATGTGAATTCGGCGGCAAGCACCTCGAGGTCGGAGAGGGTCATGCCGATGAGCGGCAGTAGTTTATTTGATTCGGTGGTAATATCCATATTTTTAAAGTGTGAATTGCAAAAGTACAACAAATAGAACACCCCGCAAAGCAACCACCCCTCTTTAACAGTATTTAAACAGCGGAGAGCGGAGAGTGGAGAGCGGAGAGGGTCGAGGGTCGAGAGTCGAAGGGCAGGGGCGTATTGGCCCTATTAGCCCTATTAGCCCTATTGGCCCTATGCTCCGGCGAGGGGCACAAAAAATGAGGGCGTATCAAAATTAGATGCGCCCTCTTTTTCTAATATGTTGTAAAACAT
>JBJEKB010000001.1:0-6151 GCA_051878395.1 Muribaculaceae bacterium | reverse complement strand
AAATCCCTGCCTCCGACATTGCGAAGGTGCTCTATGATGATGAGTTCAACGACCCCGACAATCTCTTTCTTACCTATATTAACAACACCAACGACCGAGAAATAGAGAATTTTCTCTACACCGCCAAGAAGTTGGAGCGCAAGCGCAACGAGGTAGCTTCGCCGTGGTATTATCCCGAATCGAGATACGGCACAACAGGTGAATTTACCGAAATCATCGAATCTTGCAAAGCCTATCAAGGTTCGCGCCTCAAGGACCGCTATGCGCTGCAACTCATTAGGGCACTGTTTGCTGCACGCGACTATGCCGGGTGCGTGGAAAGCTATGACGAATATTTCCGCGATTTCCCCGAAAGCAACCTGTTGAAGCGTATGGCAATGAAGTATGTGGCAGGATGCTGGTCGAGGCTCGGCGATGTGGATAAGGCAAATCGGTTCTTCGCCGGTTCGGGTGATTTCCAATCCATCGTCCACCCCGATGCAGTGGCGTATATGGCAGAGCGCAATCCCGACTGCCCCGAACTGATGGCACACATCCAGCACTGTTCCACCGATTCTGCCCGCTTCTGCGCAATAAAGCCGGTAGCACAAAAGGTGCTACGCGGCAAGAAAGCGCATTACCGTGGCGACTGGGAGTTCTTTCTTGCCTACGAGGCGGGAGAGTTCCATTCCGACTATGCCACAGCCTCGCTACACATCGCTCGGGCAATGCAGTCGCAATTCTCTTCGTCCGACTTCCGCGACCACGCCCGAGCCTACCGAATGAAAGTAGATGCCGCACTCGGGCGATGCGGCTCGCTACTCTCCGAGTTGCGGTGGATTGAGGGGAAGGTGAACACTATGGCGGTCGATGCCACAGAGTGGAACCGTATGCTCCGGAATATCGTTTATATGAACTGGGTTCCCACTCTTTGGCGGCAAAAGGACTTTGCCACCGCCATACTGCTGTGCGGCTATGCCGACAATTTGTTTGCCACAAAGCAGCGTCACACCTATTTGCCTCTCGACGATACTCGATACCCTTATCTCGAAACCAAATTGCTCAGCCTCACACTCGATGAGACTCGCAACAACACAGATTATCCGAATCCAATCGACTACAGCAATCCTTCGTTCCGACTTATGAACACGCTCACTTCGTCGCAGCTAATAGCCGTGAAGCAAGCCCTCGCTGCCGGCTCTCCGCTCTACCGACACCTTAAGCTCTATGCACGCACCGATGCTCCCTACATTGATGAAATCATCGGCACCCTTGCGCTGCGTGAGGAACGCTACGCCCTTGCTGCCAACTATCTCGCCCGAGTGCCGCTGAATTACCTTGCCACTACCAACATCTACAAGGAGGGTAACATGAAGGTGAGTCCATTCAGCGCTTTCCCCCGTCATTGGCACGACTTCGACTCCATCCCTTCGCCGCTCCGTGCAAAATACCACTTCGCTTGCCGTATGCTGCACTACCAAAAACTGATGCACCACGGCAAAACGCCCGATGAGCGTGGAATGGCAAGGCTGAAATATGCCATAGCCCGCCGCAATTCCTTCGAGGATTGTTGGTGGCTGACGCAGTACTGGCGAGGTACTGCTTTGTCGCTTTTCCAGCCATGGATTGACAACTTTTTTTACGGCGACATAATGCCCGGCTTCCCCGAACTCTACGACTATGAGATCACAGTGGGCTGCGATGCCACGGAAGCTGTATTCAACAGAGAAGTGAAAGCAGCACTGGCAATGCTCACCACCGATGCCGCGCGTGCCGAAGCCGAGTACTTGCTTTTCCACCTGAAAACCATCGTCGCCCGCTATCCCGGCACTCCTACAGCCCACGCAGTGAAATCGTCCTGCGACCGCTGGCGCCTGTGGCTCTAATTTCTTTTCGATGAATTGAAGTTATTTGGCTTTTTGTTGTGATTGTCGGGGAGAAGTAGTATTTTTGTGGGGATATTATGGCACGACATAACGAAATAGGAAAACTCGGCGAGGTGCTTGCCACGGAGATGCTCCTGTCGAAGGGGTATCTGATTCGCGATGTGAATTGGCGTTGCGGCAAGGCTGAGATTGATATTGTGGCAGAGAAGGATATGCGCCTTGTGGTTGTGGAGGTTAAGACTCGCACAAGCGATTATGTGGATCCCACCGATGCGATAGACCGCAAGAAGATGATGAATCTTGTGCGTGCCGCTAAAGCGTATTTACAGTTTTGCGAGGTGGATATGGAGGTGCAGTTTGATATCGTAACGATTATTATCGATGAAGCGGGGGAGCATGTGGAGCATATCCCGGATGCGTTTTTGCCACCGCTCAAGAGTTACCGATAGAGATAAAAAATGGCGCCGAAGCGCCATTTTGTGTTATTGAGATTAATCGTCGAGTTTGTGGATAACCAAGCCGCTGCGGAGTTTTGGTTCAAACCAGGTGGTTTTGGGCGGCATGATGTTTCCGGTGTCGGCGATGTTGATAAGTTGCTTCATGCTCACGGGATAGAGGGCGAGAGCCATCTTCATTTCGCCTGAATCGACGCGGCGTTTGAGTTCGCCAAGACCGCGGATACCGCCAACGAAGTCGATTCTCTTGTCGCTGCGGAGGTCGAGTATTCCAAGGATGTCGCGGAGAATTAGGTCGCTTGAGATAGTAACGTCGAGCACGCCGATTGGGTCGCTATCGTTGTAGGTGCCTTCACGGGCGGTGAGAGAGTACCATTTGCCACCGAGGTAGAGCGAGAAGTTGTGGAGAGCGCATGGGCGATATGGCTCATCGGAGCCTTTCTCTTCCACGATGAAATTTTCGCTCACTTTGTCGAGGAATTGCTCCTCTGTGAGTCCGTTGAGGTCTTTAACCACGCGGTTGTAGTCGATGATTTTGAGGTGAGACTCGGGGAAGCAAACTGCAAGGAAGAAGTTGTATTCCTCGTTGCCGGTGTGGTGAGGATTTGCTTTTGCTTTCTCGTCGCCTACAAGAGCGGCGGCTGCACTGCGGTGGTGTCCGTCGGCGATGTAGAGATATGGGATTTTGGCAAATTCCTCGGTGATTTGGCGAGTGATTTCATCGTCGTTGATAACCCAGAAGGTGTGTCCGAAGCCATCGGGGGCAACGAAGTCGTACTCGGGAGTTCCGGCAGCGACTTTTTTGATAATTTCCTCGAGGGCAGGATTTTCGGGGAAAGCGAAGAATACCGGCTCGACATTGGCATTGTTGATTCGCACATGTTTCATGCGGTCTTCCTCTTTGTCGCGGCGAGTGAGCTCGTGCTTTTTGATTCTACCTTCCATGTAGTCGGCTACATTGGCAGCGACAACGATGCCGTATTGAGTGCGGCCGTCCATAGTCTGGGCATAGATGTAGTAATGCTCTTTTTCATCTTGAACCAGCCACCCTTTTTCTTGGAACATTTTAAAGTTGGCAACAGCCTTGTCATAAACTTTAGGGTCGTGTTCGTCGGTGCCCGGCTCGAAGTCGATTTCGGGCTTGATGATGTGATAGAGCGATTTCTCGTTACCTTCGGCTTCTTTGCGGGCTTCCTCGCTGCTGAGCACATCGTAGGGACGAGATGCAACTTGAGTAATTAATTCACGGGGAGGACGTAGTCCTTTAAAAGGTTTAACTTTTGCCATAGTTGTGTTTTTATCTTAAAATGGTCTGTTCTCTGTCGGGTCCCACAGAAACGATTGTAACCGGCACACCGAGTTCTTTCTCGAGGAATGCGATATAATCGTTGAACTGTTTCGGGAATTGGTCTGCCGATTTCATTTTGGTCATGTCACATTTCCATCCGGGGAGTTCGCGGTAGATTGGAGTAACATCGTTGTCTATGGAGAATGGGAAGTCGGATGTTTCTACTCCATTGATATTGTAGGCAACACAAGCTTTGATAGTGTCGAAATCGTCGAGGACATCGCTCTTCATCATAATAAGCTGAGTAACGCCATTGAGCATGATAGTGTAGCGGAGAGCCACGAGGTCGATCCATCCGCAACGGCGTTCACGGCCGGTAACGGCGCCGTATTCATGTCCGATAGCGCGGATTTTGCTTCCGGTTTCGTCAAAGAGTTCGGTAGGGAATGGACCGCTGCCCACACGGGTGCAGTATGCCTTGAAGATTCCATACACTTCGCCGATTTTCGATGGAGCCACACCGAGTCCGGTGCAGGCACCGGCGCAAACGGTGTTGGAAGAGGTAACGAAAGGATAGCTTCCGAAATCGACATCGAGGAGCGAGCCTTGAGCGCCTTCGCAGAGCACCGATTTGCCGCTTGCAATCATCTTGTTGATGAAAAATTCGCTGTCGATAAACTCGTATTCTTTAAGGTATTCGATAGCGTCGAACCATTTTGCTTCGATTTCGGCAATGTCGGGGGTCTCACCGAGGGCGGTGAGGAGCGCAATGTGGCGCGCCTTGGCAACTGCATATTTTTTATCGAAATCGGAAAGAATATCGCCCACGCGCAAGCCGTTTCGGCTCACTTTGTCGGTGTATGTCGGACCGATGCCCTTTCCTGTTGTGCCGATTTTGGCGTCGCCTTTGAGCTTTTCGTAGGCAGCATCGAGGAGACGGTGGGTGGGCATAATGAGGTGGGCTTTGCGAGAGATTTTCAGCACTTTCTTGATGTCAACGCCGCTCTTTTGGAGGTCTTGCGCTTCGTCGCGGAACAAAATCGGGTCGAGCACAACGCCGTTGCCGATAACATTAATCTGTCCGTGCTGGAAAATGCCGGATGGGATTGAGCGCAACACATATTTTTTACCTTCAAATTCAAGGGTGTGTCCGGCATTAGGACCACCTTGGAAACGAGCTACAACGTCGTAACGAGGGGTGAGCACATCAACTACTTTGCCCTTGCCTTCGTCGCCCCATTGTAATCCGAGAAGAACATCTACTTTCATTTTGTTTAGAGATTTTACTATTTTATTTTGTTTATGTTATTTCTTGCCATTTGGTGCCTGCCGCTCCTTTCTGAGTTTGCGTAGGCAGTTGTTGCACACACCATAGACATAAAGCGAGAAATATGAAATGGTGAATGCGTTGTATTTTTTAGAATTCATGTAACTGATGAATTCCGGGTCTTTGACATCTTTCACTTTTCCACACTCGGTGCAGATGAGATGGTGGTGGTTGATTGCGCCACCCACTTTCTCGTAGCGAGCAAGGTTGTTGCCAAACTGATGTTTTCTCACGAGTCCGCAGTCGCAAAGAAGTCCGATTGTGTTATAGACTGTTGCGCGGCTCACATGGAACGAGTCTTGCTCGATATTGGAATAAAGGGAGTCGATGTCGAAGTGGTCGCTCGATGAGAAAACTTTGTCGAGTATGAAAAACCGTTCGGGAGTTTTTCTTAACTTCCGAATTTTAAGGAAGGCAGTGAATTTCTCACGCGCCATACTTTTCAGCTTCTCATCAACCATAATCGTCGATTTCTTTAACCGTAATGCAAAGATAGTGCAAAGGGATGCAAAAACAAAATAAAACGACGAATTTATTTTTGAAGAGTTAATTGGCGTCTTTGGCGGAGCAAGGGAAGATAAGCGGGAGGATGGTGTATAGGTAGTCTTGGACTTCGACCCAAAGGTGCTCTGCACCGATGTTGCTATAGAAATAGAGGTTGCGAGGGGTGAATGTGTCGCTATATTGGAGCATATATTTGATTTGTGTCTCCAACTCGCTGTAAATCTTGTCCTTTGTACCGCTTGCCGCATAAATGCGCACTCCATCGGCGCCAAACTTTGAGTTGATAACTTGCTTAGCAAGATATGAGGCTGTTTCGTCGGCGCGGTATTTGCCTCCGCGGTAGCCTATGCTCCAGCAGCAACCGCTGATGGGGATATAGTAGCGGAAATAGTCTGTGCAGTGGTCGAAAACAAACCATGTGGCAACGCCGCCCATAGAGAATCCGCCAAATGCCCTGTGGTCGCGCGAATCTATGATACCATCCTTACTGGTTGCGGTCGCATAGGTGCGGTAGCGGCTTTCAACGTATGGAATCAGGTCGCGAGCCACTTCACATGAAAGCCCTTTGGCATAATCTCCGGCAACCATAACAGTTTCCGGAACCACGTTGTTGTAGTTGAAGGTGGGGAACACCATGATAATCGGCTCGATATCGCCATTATTTGTCATGTTGTCGATTACGTTCCCGAGCAATCCGTTGTGCTCGTATAGG